>NZ_JBBMFO010000001.1:0-282330 GCF_040096015.1 Peptoniphilus hominis (ex Hitch et al. 2025)
TAGAGAATGTTAGAAAGAGGATTCAAAAAGATATTTCTTCTAAGCTTAGAAAATATTTTAAGAGAAGTAGAAGTCTAATTACAAAACCTGCTTCTAAACTAACATCTGAACAAGCTAAAGAAGTTTCTCTAATGCTCGATTTAAGCAATGATTTGAAGTTGGCATATAGGTTAAAAGAGTTATTCTACCAATATGTTCTTAGTCAACCCAATAAAGTTAGAGCAGCTAAATCTTTAAGAGAATGGATAAAAAGAGCTGAAGAATCTAATTTAAAAGAATTTAAAGCTTGTATAACTGCTTTTAATAACTGGTTTGATGAAATATGTAATTCTTTTGATTATCCATGGTCTAATGGTCCTCTTGAAGGTACTCATACTAAGATAAAGACTTTAAAGAGAAATTGTTTTGGTATGAAAAATTTTAATTTGTTTAGAAAAAGAATTATGTTTGCTTGTAAGTAATGATAGGAAAACGAGAAAATTCGCAAAACCCCTAGGGGTTTTGTTTGCTATACCTATTTTTAATGGTTTTTTAGTTATTTTAGTTTTGATATTCTATTAGCGTCTAAGTATTGATTTTTAAATGAAAAGAGAGACTCGAGTTAACGAGTCTCCCCAATATTTGACATAGAGCCAAAAATAACGAGCCTTGAGCTCGTCAATTTTATTTAAAATATAATTTCATGTCGCCATCTTGAATTAGACCCTTGCGATAAAATATTTCATAAATTGCAAAAGTCACAAGAGCTGGCAAAATTATGTGCATAAGTAAAACTATGCCAAGAAGCTTAGTAAAGGGAACATCAGGCATTGCTGTGAAAGTAGAAATTTGTCCCACAAGTCCACTTGTACCCATGCCAGATCCCAGAGGTGTGTTTTCAAGTTTAAAGACCATAGTAGAAACTGGTCCTAAGATTGCCGATGAAATAATTGGCGGAATAATAATTATTGGTTTTCTAACAATATTTGGCATTTGTAGCATTGATGTTCCAAGACCTTGTGCCACAAGCCCTTCCATTTTGTTGTCGCGATAAGAGATAACTGCAAAGCCAACCATTTGACAACAGCAGCCAATAGTTGCAGCTCCACCAGCAAGAGATGAAAGGGAAAGCATCATGCAAAGTGCAGCTGATGAAATTGGAAGAGTGAGGACAATCCCAACTATAACAGATACGATGATTCCCATAAAGAAGGGAGCCTTTTCTGTAGCATTAATAATAATTGCACCGAGAAGGTTCATAAAGGCACCTATGTATGGTCCAACGAAGTTTGCTATGAAGACACCCACTAAAACTGTAACAGCAGGAGTAATTATAATGTCGATTTTTGTTTTTCTGCTGACAAGTTTTCCAAACTCAACAGCAAAAATTGTGGCTATATAAACTCCCATAGGTCCGCCAAGCTCGTTGCCTGCAATGCCCACAACTGTTGCAGCATAGACTACAAGACTTGGGGCAGACATTGCCGTTGCAATAGCTACTGCTATGGCAGGTCCTGTTGCCTTTTGTGCCAAGGGCCAAAGGACTTCTGTCAAAAATTCAATGTTAAAACTTTTGCCAATGGTATTTAAAATTGTGCCCACAAGCAGGGTGGCAAAAAGCCCAAAAGCCATGGCACCTAATGCATCAATAAAATATAACTTTGCCTTCTTCTTCAATTTTTCGTTAAAACTTTCTTTTGTCATTATATTCTCCTAACAAGGTCCTTTATTTTATATTTTGGCACTATGTAGTTGCCATCTTCGTCTAAGTAATAAGACTGGTCTTCACCTGCGTCTATTTCCTTTATACTTGACTTAACTTTTGGATAGCCAAAGGCAATTACTACTTCGCAGGAATACTTATCTTCATAATTTAAAATCTCACGCATTTTTTTGTCGCTTACACTTCCAATGATGCAAGAGCCAATTCCTTTTTCTGCGGCAGTAAGAGTTAAGTTAGAAATAACTAAGCCCTCATCAATGCCATTAAATCTTAACTTCTTTTCATCGTCACTTAAAATTGCAATGAAATAAACAGGCCTTTCGCCTTCCTTTGGTCTTCCCATATTGTCAGCTAGGGAAGCAGCCCATTTTGTGTTTTCAAAAATTTCCAAAACCACATCTCTACTTTCAATAGAAATAAATCTAAGATACTGTCTGTTGTTGGCGCAAGATGCAAATTTAATAGAAGATAAAATTTCATCAATGTCTTCTTTTGAAAGGGGCTTACTTTCGTCAAACTTTCTATAAGACCTTCTCCACTCCAATAAATTTTCTAAATTCATTTTTCCTCCTTTAAAGTAAATTTTTATCCTCGTTAACTTTATATTTTATAACAAAATATTTATTTTACAATAAATTATTAAAATTAACTAAATTCATGTTTTATTTAATAAAAAGGGGTATATATACTTTAGTCAAAGAATATAATAATGCGAGAAAAATTTTTAAAAATTTTAACTCAAATTTGATGAAAATGTTTTGACACTTTAGGTAAGTTGATGTATACTTTAATTATTGTATACCGCTTTGGTGTATCTTTTGTTTTTCACAATTAAAGTGAAAAATATTTCAAGTATTCTTTAATTTAAAAAGGAGGAAAATATGTCAAATATGTATAAGACTACTGCTGAACATGAAGCTCTTCGTAAAGCTATAAGAGAGTTTGCAGAAGCAGAAATTAAGCCATTGTCTTTTGGACTTGATCAAAACAATGAATTTCCAGAAGAAATCATTAAGAAAATTGGCGAAAACGGTTGGATGGGTCTACCTTATCCTGAAGAAGAAGGTGGAGCAGGTAAGGATGTTATCTCTTATGCCATCGCCGTAGAAGAATTATCAAGAGTAGATGCTGGTGTTGGCGTTGTTTTATCAGCTCATACATCACTAGGTTCTTATCCAATCCAAGCTTTTGGTACTAAAGAACAAAAGGAAAAATATTTAAAACCACTTGCTCAAGGTAAAAAACTTGGAGCTTTCGGTTTAACTGAACCTAATGCAGGATCTGATGCAGGTGGCACAGAAACTACTGCTGTACTTGATGGCGACTATTATATTTTGAATGGTAATAAAATCTTTATTACTAACGCTCCTGCTGCTGATACTTATGTTGTATATGCAGTTACTACACCAGGTATTGGAACTCACGGAATTTCTGCTTTCATAGTAGAAAAAGGTTGGGAAGGATTTACTTTCGGAGATCACTATGACAAATTAGGTATTAGATCTTCAACTACTGCTGAACTTCAATTTAACAATGTTAAGATTCCAAAGGAAAACTTACTTGGTAAAGAAGGTCAAGGATTTAGAATTGCAATGCAAACTCTTGACGGTGGTAGAATTGGTATTGCATCACAAGCTCTTGGTATTGCACAAGGTGCTTTCGAAGCTGCACTTTCTTATGCAAAAGAAAGAATCCAATTTGGTAGACCAATTGCTCAACAACAAGCTGTTGCATTCAAGCTTGCAGATATGGCTACTAAGATTAGAGCTGCAAGACTTATGATTTATTCAGCTGCTGAAATGAAACAAAATCATGAAAATTATTCAATGGAAGCTGCAATGGCAAAAACTGTTGCATCTGAAGTTGCAATGTGGGTTGTAAATGAAGCTCTTCAAATCCACGGAGGTAACGGATACCTAAAGGGAATGGACGTAGAAAGATTCTTCAGAGATGCTAAGATTACTACTATCTACGAAGGTACTTCTGAAATCCAAAGAGTTGTAGTTGCAAGTCACCTTGTTGGTAAGGCTCCTAAGAAGAAAGGTAGAGCTGCTGCAATAGATAAAAAAGCTGGTCCTATCACTGGAGAAAGAAAGAGAGAAATAATTAAAGCTGACACAGCAGAAGAAGCTGTTGAAATTTTAGTTAAAAACTTAAAGAAAGATGGATATGATTTCTCAGTAGGAATTGATATCGACACTCCTGTTTACGATGCTGAAAGAGTTGTTTCAGTTGGTAAGGGAATTGGCGGAGAAGAAAACATGGATATGGCTAGAGAACTTGCACACGCTGCAGGTGCTGCCCTAGGTTCTTCAAGACCAGTTGCTGAAACATTAAAACTTGTACCACTTGAAAGATATGTTGGTATGTCTGGACAAAAATTCAACGGAAACCTATACATTGCATGTGGTATTTCTGGAGCAAGCCAACACTTAAAGGGTATTAAAAACGCATCAACTATTGTTGCAATCAACAAAAATGCAGGTGCTCCAATCTTCAAGAACTGTGACTATGGTATAGTTGGAGATATGTTCGAAATTATGCCACTACTTGCAGAAGCTCTTGGAACTGGCGAAAAAGAACCAGCACCTCCAATGAAGAAAGTTAGAAGATCTAAACCTAGAAAATTAGCTCCAAACTATAAAGTAATGGTATGTCCAGGATGTGGATATGAATATGATCCAAACTATGGAGATCCAGAAGGTGAAATTGATCCTGGTACAGATTTCGATAAATTACCAGATGACTGGACTTGTCCAGAATGTCAAGAAGAAAAACAAAACTTTATTGAAGCTGATTTCCCTGCTGATAGAAAATAAAGGAGGATATAATGTATACTGTTAGAAAAGTTACAGATGATCTTTACTATGTTGGTGGCAATGATCATAGATTAGAATTATTTGAAAATATATTTCCTATTCCTGAAGGAGTAACTTATAATTCATATTTACTAAAAGACGAAAAGAATGTATTATTCGATACAGTTGACTGGTCAATCGTAAAAGACTATTTAGAAAATGTTTCTGAAGTTCTTGATGGAGAAGATCTTGATTATCTAGTAATCCATCACTTAGAACCAGACCACGCAGCTGCTATTGATGAAATAACTTTAAGATACCCAGATGTAAAGGTAATCGCAAGTGAACAAGGTTTTGAATTCATGCGTCAATATGGATTCCATGTAAATGAAGAACAATCAATGATAGTTGCTGAAGGAGACACAATTTCCTTTGGTAAACACGAATTTGTATTCTTAGAAGCACCAATGGTTCACTGGCCAGAAGTTCTTGTATCTTTTGATACAACTGACGGAGTACTATTTGCTGCTGATGCCTTTGGTACTTTCGGAACACTTGATGGAAAACTATTTGCTGACGAAGTTAATTTCGAAAGAGATTACCTTGACAGTGCAAGAAGATATTTAACTAATATCGTAGGAAAATATGGACCATTTGTACAAGATGTTCTTAAAAAAGCATCAACTGTTGACATTAAAATGATTTGTCCACTTCACGGACCAGTTTGGAGAGATAATCTTGGTTGGTTCATTGGAAAATATGACAAATGGTCAAGATACGAACCAGAAGAAGAAGGCGTAATGATTGTTTACGCATCAATGTATGGAAATACAGAAAGAGCTGCACAAGCCCTTGCATCAAGACTTTGTGACAAGGGAATGACTAACGTAGTAGTTCATGATGTAAGTAACACTCACATGTCTTACCTAATTGCAGACACATTTAAATACTCTCACATTGTAATTGCATCAGTAACTTACAACTTAGGTATTTATCCTGTAATGAAGAACTTCTTAATGGACCTTGAAGCTCTTAATGTTCAAAACAGAACAGTTGGTATCATCGAAAATGGTACTTGGGCTTGTACAGTTGGCGATAAGATTGAAGAATATATCGACGAAAATCTTAAAATGTTCGACGTTCTTCCAGAAAGAGTTACACTTAACTCTGCTCTTAACAAGGCTAACGAAAACGACATGGAAGCTCTTGCAGATTCTATTATTGAATCTATGGCAAAAATTAGAGAAGTTAAAGAAAAATCCGCTAACCAATAATACCAAAGCGGTGTGGATATTAAATTCGGTTATATCATTTGATATAGCCGAATTTTTTTTGCCCTATAATATGGCCCTATAATATCTGTTGGGGGAGTAAATCTCTAACAGATATTTTTGGCTCTATGTCAAATATTGGGGAGACTCTTTAATTTGGGTCTCTCTATTTTTATGTAGACATATAAAATTTATTGGGGATAAAATGATAGTCCTAATTATAAAAATTTATTGAAGCTTAAATTTATTGAATCTAAAGATAAAACAAGAATTAAAAATTACAAAAAAAATCAGCCAAGGGCTGAAAACTATTTGCTGAAATAAAATTTAAAAAATTCGGCAGTAGATAAATTTCCAAGATACTCAAATTGGCTGATATACTTATTATCCTTGTTATTTAATTTTTTGAAGACAAAATAATGGTCCCTCTCGTCCACAGAATTCTTTGCATTGAGTCTAAAATAATTGTGCCCAGTAGAAACCATGTGCAGCAAGAGATCATCAGTTAAAAAAGTTAGAGGAATGTTAATAGTGGCAAACTTATAAAAATCTTCCTCAAAACGCTTATAATTGTTAGAGAAATAATCAAACTGAATACAACTTTTTTCTAAATCATTCATACTTCCTCCAAAAGAACAATCTTAATAATATCTCCAAAAGAAATAATAAGACCTTCATCTCCACATAAATAAATACTTCCCTGAAAAATTTCATTGACCTTACCTACAAAGGGCTCTAGCCTAAGTCTTGTGTAGACCAGAACAGAAAGCCCATTTACATAAACTTGACTAAGGGCAAGAACAATATCATCGCGGCTCATCTCTTCAGAAACATCAATGACATCGCCCATGTGGGAAAGAGCAGAAGTATGTTCAGAAATAAAAAATCCCATCCACTTTGCCATGCCCCTGTCCACATAAGCCCTTGCAGACTTATAGGGCAAATAAGACCTATCAACCATAAAATCACCTCACAAATCAAATGGTGCCGTCCATGCCGCCACAGTGACCTCCAATTAAAGAGCTTCTTTCAATGACGCGAGAGCCTTCCAAAAGGCAAGTCGCCCTTTGAACAGAAGTAAAACCAAACCTGTCGCGAATAGAATCAATAGCCTTGTCGAGATTTTCCTCACGCTCAATTTTCCTATAATCATCAAAAAAATTAAAAATCGTAGAAGACTCATCAACTAAATTATCATAAGTAACGCCAAGATTTCTCACAGCGCCGCCCTTATACCTTTCACGGAAGAGTTTCAAAACCTCACCACACAAAACACCAGTGGACTGACTTGGAGAAATAGTCCTCCTTGCATTGATGGATTTTTTATTCTCACTGTAAGAAAAACCAACATGAATAGAAATAACAGTAGCCTTCTTCTTGATTCTTCTGATTCTAATGGCAACCTGCTCAGCAATTTCACATAAAACAATCTCAATTTCATATTGACTAGAATAGTCGCGAGGAAGAACTTGAGAATTGCCAAGACCCTTGGACTTAGGCTTGTAGGGGAGAGTGACCTTGGACTCATCAACGCCATTGGCGTGAAACCAAAGCTGAAGACCAATGACGCCAAGTTCCTTCTTTAAAATATCAGGATTATAAGTGGCAAGGTCCTTGACAGAAAAAATATAGAGATCATTTAACCTCTTCTTCATCCTAGACCCAATGCCCCAAAAATTTGTGAGCTCATCAATCCCCCAAAGCTTAGTCTCCACATCTTCGTAGGACCAATTGGCACGCATAGTTCTAGTCTTTTTCGCCTCATTGTCAAGGGCAAGCTTGGCGAGAAGAGGATTGGCATTGCTCATGCCCACAGTAGAATAAAGACCCATGGACTCCCAAATTTCCCTTTGAATCAAGGAAGACACAAGGTCCAACTTGTCGCGGCGAGAAATACTTTTGTTGGGGACAAAATAAGAAAGGCTCTTAGTGAGGTCGATAAAGCCTTCATCAATAGAGTAGGGGAGAATCTCTTCCTTGGCAGCATAATTTTGAAAAACCCTTTGAATTTTTAAATTTTCCTCGATATAAAGAGCCATCCTCGGCGGCACGATGAGAGTGTTCTTAGCCCACTTCTCAATATAATCAATATAAGACTTAGTGATCTCAACATTTTGATGTCTAGCCTTTTCAAAACTAAACTTCCTAGTCTCAATGTCAAAGGGAAGGTCCCTGGCTCTACCAACATTATTCTTGCCAAAAACCCTTTTAAAGAGGGGAGAGCTGGCAAGGATGAGTCCACTAGAATTTTCAGACCTACTCATGACGCAAAGAGAAGTGGAGAGAGGGTCAAGCTTTCTCTTGACGCACTCCACGCTGGCGTAGAATGACTTAATATCCACAAAGGCAATATCAGACCTTGGCTCCAAAGAATAATCAATAAAACCCATAAGCCACCTCCTAGAAAGAAATAAAAATATATTTAAACACAGGTTTATTTAACTATATTGTAGAACATTTGACCGAGAAACACAAGTTTCAGAGAATGAAAATGTATAAAAAAGTATTATGTTTAGTTTTATTTCTTTTTGAATTAATATAGAATATTGCAAGCATTTATAATTTTTTGTTATTTATGATATAATTAAAAATATAAAAAACAAAATATAAAATTTGAAAATAACATAGAGTTTTCATACACTAAATTAGTGAAATTATTAACAGATAAAATTATAAGAAAAAGAGGATTAAGATGTTAGTAATAACATTTAGTAAAAATAAAAAAAAGACATGGAACTTAAGCAAAAGTTCAGAAAATATTGTTGTATATATAAATAAGGTAGGAATTTAATGAATTATATTGGTTCTAAATATTCTCTGCTTGATTTTATCCACAAAACTATATCTGAAGTCACTGGTTACAGACCTGGAGACGAGTATGTTTTTGCGGATTTATTTGCAGGGACCAGTGTTGTTGGAGCAAGTTATAGAGAAAAAGGATGTAAAGTAATTTCAAATGATATTCAATATTACAGCTATGTAATTAGCAAATATTTTATTGAAAGTTCACAGAAAATTGATGAATCAATAGTAAATGACCTGAATGCACTAAATGGGGTAGAAGGTTTTATTTTTAACAATTACTGCAATGGATCAGGTAGTGGGAGGAATTATTTTACTGATTATAACGGCAAAAAATGTGATGCAATAAGGATAGAAATTGAGAGTCTTTTTAAAAATAATATTATATCAGAAGAAACTTATTTTGGGCTTTTAGCAAGCCTTATTAATTCTATTGATAAATATGCAAATACTGCATCAGTATATGGGGCTTTTCTAAAAAAAATTAAAAAGTCAGCAAAAAAACAATTTTATTTAGAGATTTTACCAGAAATATCTGGTCCAAAGGGAAAAGTTTATAATAAAGATATAAATGAGCTGATAACTAAAGTTCAAGGAGATGTTCTATATCTTGATCCACCTTACAATGCAAGGCAATATTGTTCAAATTATCATGTTCTTGAAACAATTGCCAGGTATGACAATCCAGTGCTAAGAGGTAAAACCGGACTCCGTCATGCAAACGAACAGAAAAGTAAATATTGCTCTAAAAAAACACTGGAAAGTGAATTTGAATATTTGGTAGAGAATGCAAATTTCAAATATATTTTTTTAAGTTATAATAATGAGGGTTTGATGTCCGTTGAAAAAATCAGGGATATTATGTCGAATTATGGAATGTATAAATGCTTTACTAAATCTTACAGAAGATTCAAAGCAGATACGGAAAAAAATAGAAATATTTCTGGAAGCAAAACAACAGAGTACATACACTGCTTGATTAAGGAGGTTTAGCGTGGCTAAATATAATGATATAGATTTATCTAATTGGAAAGAATACACGGATATTGAAACAGATTCTTTGTGGATAATTGAAAAAAGAGATAACAGTGGAGCACACAGCGGATATTATCATGGGAACTTTGTACCTCAAATTCCGTATCAATTATTCTCCAGATATACAAAGAAGGGAGATTGGATTTTGGATCCTTTTATGGGTAGTGGCACATCGTTAATAGAAGCTCAGAGAATGGGTCGAAATTCTGTAGGAATTGAAATTCAGCATGATGTAGCTAAAGAAGCTTATAATAGAATTATTACGGAAAAAAATGATATTGTAAAAACTAAAGTTTTTGTTGGAGATAGCCAATATTATGATATTAGCAAAATATTAAAGTGTGAGTGTATAGATAAATTTCAGTTTGTTATAATGCATCCACCATATTGGGATATTTTGAAATTTTCTAATGACCCTAATGATTTATCTAATTGTGATAGTTTAGATAAATTTTTAAAATCATTTGGGAGAGTGGTTGATAATACAATAAGCTTCTTAGAAAAAAATAGATACTGTGCTGTAGTTATAGGAGATAAATATGCCAATAGTCAGGTTGTTCCGATTGGATTTCGCTGCATGAATTTAATGATTGAAAAAGGTCTGCTTTTAAAAGCTATTTTAGTCAAAAATTTTGGGGAAACGAAAGGGAAATCAAATAAACAAGGGATTTGGCGTTATCGTGCGTTAGCTAATGATTTTTATGTTTTTAAACATGAATATATTTTTGTATTTAAAAATGTAAATTGATTAATTCAATTTACATTTTTAAATTATAAAATTTTATTAATTAAAATATTATCTTCTTTAATAGTGAATGCGTAATAATTAGTACTATTTATTGAAGAATAAGGATAAGGATTGTCAAAATTTTTTCTTGAAATATAATTTATCAAGTTTTGGTCTTCTGTTTTAGCTGCAATTATACAAGGTGTTATTTCAACAAAACTGTTTTTATAGTTTGGAACGATGTAGTCGAATAACCATTTAACATACCAATTAATCTGAGAATCCACTAGAACTTTTGTAGGCTGTTCATCTTTCAGTTCAATTAATTTAAAAAAGGTTCTATTTTCAATTCTCTGTATTATTAATAGATCTATTCGTTGCATACCAACTCCGCAAGAAACTTCATTACCTATCCAAAAATCTGATTCAGGGTAGTCAAGTAAATTTAGAGATTTAATGTTTTGTAAAATAAAAGTTTGTAGGTGTGTTTCGAAAGCATAGTTCCCTTTTGCCTTATATAATAATCTATCTTTTATAAACAATGTATTTTGTCTGCCTTTATAAACCATATTATTATTGCTATCAAATATTTCGTTCTTAAGGTAGTCATATGTATAATTATTGGCAGAAGGTAGACTACAACTTTTGTTTTTTAATTTTATTAATAAATCATTGAATTCAAAATCCGTAATCATAGTACAACCACGATTACCTTTCAACTTTCTATATATTAAACTCCAGCATAATTCAAATGGGGAGGTTTTTCCTTCCAAAGAGTCTAAGTATTCGTGTTCTGTTACGCCTTTTGGATAAACACCGTAATCTGAAGCTTCAATAAGTACACGATATGATAATCCTTTTTTAAGTTCATTCTTTAAATAATTATCTGAGTCGTTTTCATCAAAAAAAGCTTTTGATTTTGCTCTAAACACACCAAAAAAAAGTCCTTGATTTCCATTAGATGCTTGTAAATAAAAGATTATGTTGTCACCGACTTGTATTCGAGAAATGTCGGCTATCATACCAACTAGATTTCGTTCTGTAGCTGAATTAAACTGTATGTTTGAATCTAATAAAAATGTAGATTTCTTATCAGATGCTCCAGTACCGGCAAACATATACTCTAAGTGATATTTGAATGTTTGCGAATTTACAATAAAAACGTGAGTATTCATGTTATTTCTCCTTTAAATGTTTTCTAAATTCTATAGGGTCATACCAAAAGCAGCCATCACAAGCATCCTCTTCTTTATTATGTGTTGAAGTACCTTTATAGTATGAAATAGGATATCCTAATTTTTTTGCATCATATCTTATGCCGGTTTTTATACATTCTTTACAAAACTGACGTTTTGCATCATTTGCAGCTTTGCTTAATGGTTGAAAATCAGATAGTTGTTGATTTTTATTTCGCATAACTCTATCTTCATTTTTCATTCCATTTTTATGATCTACTTCAGGATTAGATGTACCTAATATAACGCAACGTTGTTTTTTTATCTGTTTTCTAATACTAGATTTAACATGTTGCGAATAATCACAATCATTAAAACCAACAGTTCTAATAGCATCAGTTTTGTTTCCAGGTGTAAGAGATTTATCTCTTTCTATTTTGTATTTTTTGCCAAAAGACCCATCATCTCTGGACCAGCCAGCACCATTTAAAAGCTGCAATCCTTGGTATTTATCTACGAATTCATCGACATTAACCCACCTGCTAAAGCCGTTCTCATCAATATTTGCCAACTCTTCAAATAATTCGATTTTTGTTTTTTTCCTAGTCATCGTCTTCCTCTTCTAAAAATAGTTTATAAGTTTCAATTTCAAGAGCATCTGCAATTTTTTGTATATTATCTAAAGAAATGCTTCTTCTATAACATTCAATTGCACTAATATAAGTACGGTGCATACCACATTTTTCAGCAAATTTTTCTTGTGATAAGCCCATATCTTTTCGTCGTTTTTTTAAATTATCTCCAAATACTTTTATAATATTCATGTACATAGCCTCCATTGTGTATAGTATATTTGCACAGAACACTAAACGTCTACAGACAATAAGTATCAGCAAAGCGTTATTAATATAAAAAGTAATAAAATTTTATAAATGAATTAGAATGCTCAATATTTTTAATACAAATTTAGAAATTATATTCCATCCAAATAAATAATATATAGAAATCATAAAAGACAATATATTTAACAATTGGAATTTTAATTTATTTTTAATGAATAGTGAAGTTACAAGAAATATAAAATCTATTTTAAAGGATTGGATATTAGTAGCATATAAAATCTATTTTAAAGGATTGGATATTAGTAGCATATAAAATCTATTTTAAAGGATTGGATATTAGTAGCATATAAAACCATAGAATACATTTGGGAAAATATAAAAATTTACAAGATTTAAAGCAAATAGAGTCTTTTATAAAGTATTAGAACATTTAAAATATTCCTTTTTGTTTTTTTGATGTTATAATGGTTACAACTCAAAACAACTCTTTTGGGCCAACGGAAATAAGTTATCTAGAAAACAGATTTACAAATATTGCAATTGAAATTGATAGGTACAAGGTTAGGAATGTAAATGATCCTAATCCAGGTAATGTTACAGAAGAAAAGGAATCTGAACTAGAAGAATTTATAGACTACTCGGAGATGGTCCTAGGCGTTTTAGGTTACAAGATTTTTGTGCCAATATTAGATGTAAATACAAAAGAAGACCTAAGTTTTAAAAATAAAGAATTTAAATTATATCTATCAAGATATACGAGAAAGTCAAATAAATTAATTCAAGCTATTTGTAAGATAACTAATGAAGGTTTTGTTGTTTTAAAAGATAGCATGATAGAAGAAAATGATTCAAGAGCTATTCCTAAGACTATAAGAGAAATTAGAAATAAATGTAGAGAAAACAATGAAATTATAGATGGCAGGATAACAAAAAATTTTCTATTTAACAGTCCGTCTTATGCTGCTGCCTTTGTGCTTGGCATGAATACAAATGGAAGAACTGATTGGAAAACAGCTGACGGTATTACTCTAAAGGAATTGGAAGAAAAAGAGTTAGAAAATAGTGAAATTATAAAAGAGTGATTTAATATATTAAGAATTTAAACTCGGGGCTAGGCTTCGAGTTTTTTATGTGTTATAATATAATAAATTCCAATAAAGGAGGGTTTTGTTATGAGTAAGGGTAAGGCTAGTAAAGTTTTTATTGGCTTATTTATTTTCTTAGCTATTATTTTTGCCTTAATTTGTTTGGCATTTTTTGGCAATCCTATTTCTAGGCTTATGGCGGAAAAGTCTGCCACTAAATATATTGAAACCCACTACAAGGACTTGGACCTAAATCGCGACAGGGCCTATTATAATTTTAAGGACGGCTACTATATTGTTAGGCTCCGCGACAAAAACAGCGAAGACACTAAGTTTTATTTAGGCTTTGATTCTTTTGGCAGACTAAAGGCAAATACTTACGACTCTATTTTGTTTAATACTTTTATAAGGCTTGATAATGAATTAAATGATTATGGTAAAAGCCTTGCGGAAGAATATAATTTTCCTTATGAAATTTCTTTGACTACAGTTAATGATGATATTGAAGAAAAACTCGTTCTTGATCAAAAATTTGATTTTAATAATTTTAAAGAAGATATAAATGCTCAGGCTTTTGGCTATGTTAAAAATCCAAGTCTTGAAAAGTGCTTTGATGTTCTCTGTGATTTACAAAAAATTATGGACAAAACTTCTTTAAAGGTTACGAAATATTCTATTATTTTAATTCCAGAGGAGAATAAAAAGCCTGATGGGGAGGCTGAGTCCTGGGGAGGTTCTATTAGCGTCCATGATGTTCCTCGAGAAGTCTTGAGGAATAAGGATATAAAAGAATTTAAAAATATTTATGAAAAGTCAATAAGTGAGACTAAAGATTAATAAAAAACTCTCATTCTAAGATTTCCATTTTAGGATTTCTTAGGATGAGAGTTTCTTTTTGCCTTTAATTAAAAAATTTGATTTTTATAAACTTATCTTGTTAAGTTTTTTGTTTTTTATGTTATAAAGATCACTTACAATAATTTTTTATGGAAGTTTAAACACATACCACTTGTTTATTGAGTGATAGGTGTAATTTATTAAGTTACTTAAGATAGGTACCATTTTCCATTAGGGTAGAGGGATAAACTTCCTTTTCTTTCAGAGATTAGATTTCCATCTAAATCTAGGATAAGTAATTTTTCATAGTATTTATAGTTATTGGTTATTTTATCTCCTTCTACGCCTTCTTCAA
Organism: Peptoniphilus hominis (ex Hitch et al. 2025); assembly: GCF_040096015.1. Taxonomy (NCBI): domain Bacteria; kingdom Bacillati; phylum Bacillota; class Tissierellia; order Tissierellales; family Peptoniphilaceae; genus Peptoniphilus; species Peptoniphilus hominis (ex Hitch et al. 2025). Next base: position 14,630 of record NZ_JBBMFO010000001.1, read on the forward strand.
TCCATTGGTTTATATAAAGTTTATCTTTGTCGATGTATAAAACTGATTGGTCTGGCTTCATGTCTATGCTAAATTTGCGTGGGTAGTAAGAAATAAATCTATCAGAGGAGCCACATATATGAAATTCATAACCATCTTCTAAAGATAAATTATATAATTCCACTTCCTTTATTGGTATTTTGTGTACACTTTCTAAGCTTTGTTCTGGAAAATATTTTATTAATTCTACAATATTTTTGTTGAAATCTACTTTTAAAAAAAAGAAAAAATTATTTTTAAATTTTGCATAGGAATAGCTTACATCTTTTTCTTTTTCAAAGGGGGTATAGACTTTTTTGTCTAACAAATCATAAAATCTAATGACTACCCCTTGGTAGTAGCCAGTGCCATTAATCCAGTCAGGTATTTCATAAAAACATTCTGAATCTGAAAGGGAATTATAATATCTATCTTGTCCTAAGATAGGTTCAAGATTTTCTCCAAGAATTTCATTAAAAACTTCTATTTCCATTGTAAGTGCCTCCATTATTAATTTATTTAGTGTATTCTCATTAAGAATTAATTAAAATTATAATTTTTTATAGACTTCTCTTGTGAAGTCTGTCTTTATTTTTCCAGATTTTATGTTGTAGAGGTCACTTGCCAAGATTTCTTTATCAAGCATCTCTTTTGTAATGCCAGAAGACTTGTCATAAAAGCTTTTAAAGGAATAAATTTTATTTTTATTTTTTGATTTTTTTAAAATCTCTATGCCTCTTTCGTCGCAGGCAAGAACTCTTGTGTAGGGAGTTTCCAGGGATTTTTTTATGGAATCTTTTTTTATGTCTAAGAGAATTTCTAGGACCAGTCTTTTTATTCTTGACTTGCTGTGCCTTTTTGAGTGGACTTTTTCTATTAGTTCTTCAAAGTTTTTGGCGTCTAAATTTTCTAAAATCCTATTTTCTAGTCCCACTTCATAGTCAAAGTAGTCGGTGAAATTTATTTTCCCTGCAAGCATTTTGTATTTAAAGATTTCAAAATAATTTTCTAATTTATTTTCCACCACTAAGTCATAGCCTGGCAAAAAGCTTGCTACATCTTCGCCCCTATAGGCAAGCTTTCTTATGTGTGATGCTGATGCAAAGCCTTCAAGGGCAAAATCGTCCTTGTGATTTACATTTTTTCTTGGCATAGAGTGGGCTTCTATTTTTGAATTTAACTTTTCTAAGTTTTTGATGTATTCCAAACCTAATATGTTATTTGGTTTTTTTAAAATTTCCTTTTCTTTTTGACTTAAAAAATCCATGGCAAGCTCGCGAGACTTTATATAAGAATTTCCCTCAGCTAAAAATTTTTTTATTTTCTCATCATCTAAGTTGTCTTTAATTTTTTCTGACAAATTTTTTAAAGTAGATGCGTCATCTTCACTTCCAAAGTAAAGCCTGTCAATGATTTCCATAGAATTTAAAATAGTAATGCCGCCGCGAGCAAAAATTTCTGCGTTAGATGTTGCATAGTAGAGGGGAAGCTCTAAGACGAGACTTGCGCCCTTATCCACTGCAATCTTTGCCCTTTCAAATTTATTTATTATGGCAGGTTCGCCCCTTTGGACAAAATTTCCCGACATAATAACGACAATAAAATCTGAGTATTCACTTTTTATTTTTTGAATTTGGTAGGCGTGACCCATGTGGAAGGGATTGTACTCCGCAATTATAGAAGCAATTTTCATATTTTAAATCTCCAATTATTGACTAATGTTTACATCTGTTATAAACTTATTATTAGTTATTATACTATATTTAAGAAATTTAAAAAACATGAGGAGGAAACATGAAGATATTAGTAATTAATTGCGGATCTTCTTCTCTAAAATATCAACTCATTGATATGGAAACTGAAGAATTGATGGCAAAGGGTTTAGTTGAAAGAATTGGAATTGATGGTTCAAGAATTAAACACGAAACAATAGGAAAGGAAAAGAAAACTATTGAAACTCCAATGCAAGACCACAAGAGAGCTCTTGAACTTGTAATGGAATCCCTAACAAATGAAGAATACGGTGCAATCAAGTCACTTGATGAAATTGATGCAGTAGGTCACAGAGTTGTACACGGTGGCGAAGACTTCGCTCAATCTGTTATTATTGACGAAAAAGTTTTAAAGGGAATTGAAGATAATGTTGAAATAGCTCCTCTTCACAATCCACCAAACATTATGGGAATCAAGGCTTGTCAAAGACTTCTTCCTAATGTTAAGCAAGTTGCAGTATTTGATACAGCTTTCCACCAAACTATGCCAGCTGAAAGCTACATCTATGCACTTCCATACGAATACTATGAAAAATATAAGATTAGAAGATTTGGTTTCCACGGAACTTCTCACAAATACATCACTAATAGAGCAGCAGAAATGCTAGGAAAAGATGTTAATGAAGTTAACTTAATCACTTGTCACCTTGGCAATGGTTCAAGTATTTGTGCAGTTAAAAATGGTAAATCCATTGACACTTCCATGGGCTTCACTCCACTTGAAGGACTTGCAATGGGAACTAGATGCGGTGATTTAGACCCAGCTATTCTTCCGTTTTTAATGGAAAAAGAAAATCTTTCTACTGATGAAATTAACACTTTAATCAATAAAAAATCTGGTGTACTTGGAATTTCTGGAGTATCTAGTGACTTTAGAGATATCGAAGCAGCTAGAGATGAAGGAAACAAGAGAGCAAAACTTGCCCTTGATATATTTGAAAAAAGAGTTCGTGGCTACATTGGTTCTTACATGACTGAACTTGACCATGTTGATGCAATTGTATTTACAGCAGGCGTTGGTGAAAACTCAATTGAAATGAGAGAATCTATAGTTAATGGATTAAAATCTCTTGGAATTAAAATCGATACTGAAAGAAACAATGTAAGAGGAGAAGACAAACTTATCTCTGCTGATGATTCTTCTATTAAGATTTTTGTAATCCCAACTAATGAAGAGCTTATGATTGCGAGAGATACAAAGGCACTTGTTGAGGCATAATTTTCAAGATTTTTATTGACATTTGAAAAATAAAAAGTTATAATGATTTGTATGTATTTTTGAGGTGAGTATATGAAATTAGATCTTAGTACTTTTTTGTCATCTGATGATGTTAGGCTAGATTTCCAGGGTAGCTTAAAGGAAAATGACACGGATTTGAGTTTAGAAGATCTAAATCTCATCTATCCAATAGAGTACAAGGGATATATTCTTGATTTGACAGGGGAATTAGAACTTTGTCTTGATATTTCCTACAAATTCAAAGCAGTCTGTGACAGATGCCTCAAAGACTTTATAAATGAAAAAGAGACATCTTACATTGCTTACAATTTTAAAGACCCAAGTCTATATGATGAGGATTCTGTAGACGAGTATTTTAAAATTATTGATGATTCAGTAGATCTTTCAGAGATTATCTTCTCGCAAATTATTACATCAATTTCTGGTAAAAATTTGTGCAGTGAAGATTGCAAGGGACTTTGCCCTCATTGTGGCAAGAACTTAAATGAAGGTCCTTGTGATTGTCATGAAGAAGAATCTGTTGAAGAGACAGTGGATCCAAGATTTGGAAAGTTATTAGATTTATTTAAAGATGAGGAGGTGTAGAAATGGCCGTACCTAAGAGAAAAACTTCAAAACAAAGAAAGAATAAGAGAAGAGCATCTTCTTACAGATTAAATAAAGCAACAGTAGTTGAATGTCCTAACTGCCATGAAATGAAATTACCTCATAGAGTTTGTCCTTCTTGTGGACACTATGCAGGCAAAGAAATTATTGCAGAAGCTGAATAATAAAGTGAGACTTAGGTCTCGCTTTTTTTATGCAAAATTTTACTCTATAACATTTTAGATATATGTCTAGAATATTATAGGGTTTTTTAATTTTTAAGCAAATTAAAGCTAAACCATATTAAAATTTAATTGAAAAAATCCTCTTAAACTTGTGCTATAATAAAATTATGGAAAAGATAAAAAAAGCTGATATTTTAGTTATTATTTTAATAGTTATTGCTTCTTTTTTAATTTATTTTTTTACAAACAAACTTCCCAAGGAAGATGCAAATATTTCAAAAAAAGTTGTCATAACTGTGGACGGGAAATTATATAAAGAAGTTCCCTTAACTAAAAAGACAGAAGAAAAAATCGATATAAATACTGTTTACGGTAAGAATGAAGTAATAATTGAAAAGGGTGAGGTGCACATGCATGAATCTAATTGCAAGGATAAAATTTGTATGAAGATGGGGAAAATTTCTATTCCTGGAGATTCAATCATCTGCCTACCTAATAGAGTCATGGTAAAAATTGTCTCTGACAAAAAGAACCATGATAGTTTGGATTTGATAATAAAATGAGAAATAATAGAAAATTAATTTATTTATCTCTACTTAGCGCCTTAGGAATTGTTCTTGGTCTCTTTGAAAGTGTGATTCCACTTCCTGTAGCCATTCCAGGTGCTAGGCTAGGTCTATCAAATATTGTGGTTCTTGTAACTATAGTTGCCATTGGATATAAGGAGGGCTTTTTTGTCTCAATTTTTAAGACTGTAATCTTGGCACTGGTCACCGGTGCTGTGTCTAGCTTCTTTTTCTCCCTGGGCGGCGCTCTTTTAAGTTCACTTGCCATGATTATTTCTCATAAATTTTTGAGAAAATATTTATCTCTAATTGGAATTAGTGAAATTGGATCATTTTTTCACAATTTAGGTCAAGTTTTAGTTGCATCCTACATCATGAAGACTACAGCAATACTTGCCTATCTGCCACTGCTTGTTATTTTAGGGATTTTCACAGGATTTTTTGTTGGACTTGCTTCAATTTATATAGTTGACAACACAAATATATCAAAGGAGAGAGCTTGAAATGGAAAATATTATTTTGGCATCAAATTCTCCAAGAAGGAGAGAAATTTTATCGCATTTTATAGATTTTAAGGTAGTTTCGAAAGATATTAATGAGATAAAGGACGATTCCTATTCGCCATGGACTACTGTCATGGCACTTGCCTTTGAGAAGGGAATAGCAGTGGCAAGGGATAATGAAGATGCCATTGTTTTAGCTGCAGACACCTTGGTTGAACTTGAGGGAAGGCTTCTTGGCAAGCCAAAGGATCGCGAAGATGCAAGAGAGATGATTAAAAGCCTAAGAGGAAGGACTCACAAAGTCTTTACAGGTTACGCAATTTTTAAATTATCTCAAAAAATTAAATACCTAAACTACGAAGAATCTTCTGTAAAGTTTTATGATTTAAGTGATGATGAAATAGAAAAATATTTGGACACTCTTGAATACAAGGACAAAGCTGGTGCCTATGGAATCCAGGGCAAGGGGTCTCTCTTAGTTGAAAAAATAGAGGGAGACTATTTTAATATTGTAGGACTTCCAATAGGAAAGATAAATAGAGATTTAGTGAGATTATTTAATTTAAGCTTGTGGTGATTTTATGAAAGAAAGAGAAATTGAAAGATACACTATTAAGGAGATGCCAGAGGAGGAAAGACCTCAGGAAAAACTTTTAAAGTTTGGTCCAAATTATCTCTCCAATGCAGAACTTTTAGCTCTTATAATAAGGACTGGGTCCAAGAGTGGCGATTCAGCCATTGACACAGCCAATAAAGTTCTCAGAAGTTTAAAATCAGAAAATGATAGGAACGGCTTAAATAGTCTTAAAAATGCAAATTTTGCCAACTTAATGAAAGTTGAAGGCATTGGTGAAGCCAAGGCAGCCATGATAATTGCAGCTGTGCAACTGGGCATGCGACTTTCTGTAAGCTCTTATGATTCAAAAATTAGGGTTACATCACCATCAGTTGCTGCAAACTATGTTTTAAGCGACATGAGTATCTTAGAAGAAGAACACTTTAGGATTATGACTCTAAACACGAAAAAAGAAATTAATTATGTGAGAGAAATTTCTAAGGGTACTATAAACATGACTCTCGTTCATGCCAGAGAGGTTTTTAGGGCTGCCATTTCTGACAATGCCCACACAATTATTTTGTTACATAATCACCCAACAGGGGATCCAAAGCCATCAAAGGAGGATATTGACCTTACTAACACCTTAGTTGAGGCATCAAAGATAATTGGAATTGATATTTTAGACCACATAATCATTGGAGATAATAAGTATTTTAGTTTCTTAGAAGAAGGACTTATGTAGGAGGTTGTATGAGAATTTGTGCTCTTGGAGACTCCATTTTTGAAGGATATTTAGTTGGAGGAAAATCTTTAATTTATTATTTGCAGGGAAAAGGTTACGATATTGATAACTACGGGGTAAATGGTTTAACCACTGATGAAGTTCTATATGCAATAAATAATTTGATGATTTATGATTTATATTTTCTTCTCATTGGCTTAAATGATTTTTATAATGGAAGATCTCTTGACTATGTCACAAAAAATATAAATAAAATCATAGAAAAATTAAAGAGCTTAGGCGGCAAAATTATTGTCATCACACCTTATCCCACATCTTTTAAAAATCTAGACGAGGCCTATGAAAGCTTTATTAACTTCAATTCAGTGAACAAAAATATAGAAAATCTTGACAAAGTTTTAAAGGAAAATGCCAAGGATTATAAAGTCCTTTCATTTTATGACTATGCTAAAGAAAATTACATTGAAGATGATTTAATAGATGGAATACATCCAAATGAAAGGCTTCATGAAAAGTTGGCAGAATTTGTAGAGGAAAATTTAAATGGATATATTTGATATTTTGAGCAAAAAAATTGGTTATAGACGATTTTCAAATCGAGAAAAGATTTTATTTGTAATTTTGATTTTGTTATTTATAGAATTTTTATTTTACAATTTTCTCATAAGAGCTGAGGCACAAAAGGTCTCAGAAGTTGACTTTAACGAGAGCCTTAAAAGTGAAGAGCGAGGCTACAAGTACAGTGGTTTTAAGGATTTTTCTAAGGAAAATATTGATAAAATTTCTGCTGAAAATAATTTAAATAGAGATAATTTTACCAAGGAAGGGCAGACTGATATAGAAACTCTTGCAATTTCTGGAAAAATTGAAAATAGCGACATAAGTAAAATTTCGTCTTTTACAAATTATTATGGATATTCAAATATTGAGTTAAATAGAAGGGACGAAAATACTTTTACATACAGATTTGAGGCAGAAAAACTATCTAAGGCAATTTATTATTCAGATTTAAAGGAAGCTTACTTTAGCGAAAATAAAGAGGAAAAGACAAATAATGAAGATCCTAGTGGAGAGGCTTTAAATTCTAAGGAAGATAATAATACTAAGGCTGAAGAAATAAAAAACACCAAGGCTGAGGAAGTAAAAAATAGTAAGGTTCAAAAAATCACAAATACAAAAGCCATAAATCCTAGTAAAGCTCCAACACCAGAAAAAGTTTCTGCAAAAGCAAGTCAAAATAAGGACAACAAAATAAAGGGTCAGGAAGTATCCTTATCAATTTTTGATGATTTAAATGACAATTCAAGCAATAAGTCTAAAGATAAGGTTGAAAGTATTTTTGATGACTTGGATTTTGAAAACAAAAAGTCCAAGGAAAATAAATTTTTAGTTGATGACAGCATTAGGACAAATTATTACAGTGAATCTGGAGTTACATCTTTTTATGCAAAGGCAGAAAATATTTACGACGACATAAAACTTGGAGTGGAAAAAAATTGTCAGGAAATTTCTATTTCAATTTTATTTCCCTATGATTCTTGTAAAGAAATTGGGCTTGTAAATCTTAAGGGAGAAAAAATTCCTTACACAGCAAGCATATATCAGGGTGAGTGGTTTAGAATAAATTTATTTGCAGAAAACATCAGCCATGTTTATTTAGTGCCAAAAAATAATAAAGACCTATTATTTTTTGTAAAAGAAGTTGACTACAATGAAGACATATAAAGGCTTTACCTTAATCGAACTAGTTATAACTCTTGCAATTACAATGATACTTTTGTCTATAGGCATGATCAATTTTAATGTTCGCGACAAAATTGAAGCCAGGGAACAAATAAAAAGTCTGGCTCTTGATATAAAGTTTTTAAAAAATTACGCTCAAGTGAATAATTGTAAAACTAGTATAAAAATAGAAGATGATGGCTACAAAATGGTTTTTGGCAGCAAGACCAAGGCTGTAAAATTTAATAAATTAGTTAAACTCAAGGAGACTAATGTTAGAAATATTAATTTTACAAGTGGCGGCAAGCCCTCTTATGTGGACAACAAAAACTCTGCTGGGACAATTATTTACTCCATAGGGGATAAAAAATCAATCAAAATCACAGTGGAGCCTGTCACTGGCAAGGTGAATTATTATGAACTTAAAAACTAAAAATAGAGGACATTTGATGATTGAAGTCCTGTTTTCTATAGCATTAATTGGACTAATAGCCTCTGTAATTATGCCCAATATTATAACCCTTTTGGAAAACCAAAATCATTTAAAAGAAAGAGAACTTTTAATTTATGCTGTAAATTCAAAAATGGAAGAAATAATTGGTGAGTCTTATAACAACAAGGATTTAAAAATAAACTTTGACAGTGGAGAAGGGGAGAATCAAGATTTTATTATTGATGTGACGAAAAATAGCGAGGGAAATTTAAATCATGTTATTGTCAGGGGAAAGAGGCGAGATAGTGATGAAGAAATTAAAATGGAGGTTTACCTGCCGAAGGAAGGGCTATTCACTAATTGAACTTGTCCTTTCTATTGCCATGCTTCTAATTATAGGCATGGTCTTAACTTCTATTTTGGGAATTTCACAAAAGGCTCTCAACAAAACTTATATAAATCAAAATGTAAATTCAGACTTGTCCTATGCCCTTGAGTACATAAAAGATGAAATCGAAAGTTCTGATTATTACACAAATATTGGCAGCAAAATTTATTTTATAAAAGAATTTCAAGGGAAATATATTTATATAAACTACGGCAAAATGAATGGCAAATTATATAGATTTGCCTCAACAGAAAAAAATCTCACAAAATTTGATCTACTTGAAGCTAAAGGAAAGAACGCTTTGACGGAAAATATAGAGGATTTTAAAATTAGCGATGAGGGGAATTATTTTTCTGTCTATTTAAATTACAACGACCTTGATAAAATAAATTTTAAAATTGCAAAGAGGATACAGTTCTATGAATAAAAGAAAAGAAGGCTTTATCTATATTTTTACAATAATTTTAATTTCAATACTTGCTCTCTTCTTTTATTTTATTTACTCCTACACTTCAAATACATCCTATATAAATTTACATAGAGTTGAGAGGATTCAGTCAAAATACGCAGCGGAATCTGTTTTAAATATGAAGATTGCCGAAGAAAATTTTAATGAAGAACTAAAAGAATTTATTTTATCAAGAAAACATTCAAAGAATTTGAGTGTAAAAACTTTGCCCAGTGACACGAAGCTAGAAAAGCTTGTAATATCAAATGAAGATTTTGTGGACAAAAATAAAAATTATGTAGATTTAGTAGAATTGAGGACGGAAGTAAAATATAAAAATTCACTTGTTGGGGCTAGGATTAGGGCGAACTTTGTAAATAAAATTTATAAAGAGGAGGATGGAGTTTTAAATTCTGGAAAAATAAATAAAGATGACATAGAAAAAATAAAAAGTTCTTTTGACAATAATAATTGGTCTATTCCAGGCATAAAAGTAATAGACTTAGATGGCGATTTTATTTACGGAGAAGAGAAGGGCAAAAAATTTATTTTTGAAGAAGTTGAAGAAATTGATGAAAAAACCGAAGAAAAAATTATAAAGAGAAATCCACTTTATTCTTTAGAAGACGATATGGTAATTAATCAAAGAAGTGGTAGCTTAAAGATTGAGTCAAGGGTAAGTAATCAAATTTTAATATTAAATGACAAAGTTTTGTTTAATGATAATGCAATATCTGGTATAATTATTGTAAATAATAATGCGCAAATTTCTAATAATTGCAAATTAGAGGGATATTTAATTGATTTATACGACAAAAATCCTAGTATAAGCCTTAAATATCATCCACTAGTCTTAAGAGATTTTAGTTCAGTGCTACCTGATTATATAAAATTTCAGCCAAGATCACTTAACTATTATGATTTAGAAGACAATACTTAATATGGAGGAAAATATGATAACAGCAGGAGATTTAAGAAAAGGACTTACATTTGAATGGGACGGAGATGTTTGGGTTGTAATAGACTTTCAACACGTTAAACCAGGTAAGGGTGCAGCTTTTGTAAGAAGTAAAATTAAATCAGTACTTACTGGTGGCATTAAAGACACAACTTTTAACCCATCAGAAAAATTTGAAAAAGTTGTAATTGAAAATAAAGAAATGCAATACTTATATTCTGATGGAGCACTTTATTACTTCATGGATCAAGAAACTTACGAACAAATTCCACTAGAAAAGGACATGGTTGAAGATGCTCTTAACTTCATGAAAGAAAATGATATGGCAACTATTAACTTCTACAAGGGCAAACCATTTAGAGTTACACCTCAAAACTTTGTAGAACTAGAAGTTACAGAAACTGAACCAGGTGTCAAAGGAGATACATCAAGTGGTGGCTCTAAACCTGCAACTGTAGAAACAGGTTACACTCTTAATGTACCACTTTTCATTAATACAGGCGACGTTATAAGAATTGACACAAGAGATGGCGAATATATGTCTAGAGTTTAATTTGGAGGTACTATGGAATATTTATTAAAGAGAATATCATATTTACAAGGACTTTGTGACGGATATGATTTGGACACAACTACTAACGAAGGCAAAATCATATCTGAACTTGTAGATATCTTAAGCGATGTTATTGATGAAATGAGAGAATCTCGTGAAGAAATCGAAGACTATGTTGACATCATTGAAGAAGATCTTTCAGATCTAGAAGATTATGTTTATGAAAATGAAGACATGGATTTTGATCTATACGATGATGATTTCGACTTTGATGATTTAGAAATCTATGACGAAGACCAAGAAGATAGCGAAGAAGAATAATTAAATTTTTAAGAAGGCGAGGGTTTCCTCGTCTTTTTTAGGATAAAAATTTTTAATAGGAGAAAATATGATTATAAAAGGCGGAAGAGTTATAGATCCTCTTTCAAATACAGATGAAATTTTAGATATAAGAATTGAAAAGGGAACAATACTTGAAATAGAAAAAAATATTGACGGGAGAAAATTTCCAGGTGAAGAAATTCTTGAAGCCAGGGGAAAAGTCCTTGTCCCTGGACTTGTTGATGTCCATGTTCACTTTAGAGACCCAGGTCAAACCTATAAGGAAGATTTAAAAAGTGGAAGTCAGGCTGCCATAGCAGGTGGTTTTACAAGTGTTGTTCAAATGGCAAACACTAGCCCTAAAATTGACGACAAGGAAAAAATTATTGACCACTACAAAAAAGCACGAGACCTTCCCTTAAAAGTATATACTGTTTCTGCTTTAACAAGAAATTTTGGAGACCTGGAGCTTGTAGACATGGAAGAAAATTTTAAGGCGGGAGCAGTAGCCTTTACTGACGATGGAATCCCCAATAGAAATTCTAAACTAATAGTAGATGCCATGAATCGTGCAAAAGAATTAGGGGCAATAATTTCTTTTCACGAAGAAGATCCAAATTTAATTGAACAAAATGGAATAAACCATTCAGAAGTTTCCGAAAGATTAAATATTTATGGCTCGCCAACTATTGCTGAGACATCCTTTATTGCAAGAGATGTAGCCATGGCAATTTACACTGGAGCAAAGATTTCCATTCAGCATATTTCTACAGGGCTAGGAGTTGATCTTGTTAAATTTGGAAAATCCATGGGAGCAAATATTTATGCAGAAGTTACGCCACACCACCTTGCCTTAAATGACAGGGCAGTATTAAAATACGGCACTCTTGCAAAGATGAATCCACCATTAAGAAGTGAAGAAGACAGGCTGAGAATCATTGAGGGCATAAAGGAAGGCACAATAGAAATTATTGCAACAGACCACGCTCCTCACAGCCCTGAAGAAAAGGCCAAGGAAATCACAAAGGCACCATCAGGAATTATTGGACTAGAGACATCTTTTTCAATCTGCTATGAAAATTTAGTCTTAAGTGGAGAAATTTCTCTCATGAAATTAATTGAACTCATGAGTACAAATCCAGCAAAAATGTATGGACTTGAAGGCGGAGAAATTGCAGTAGGTAAGCTTGCAGATTTGGCTATAATTGACCTTGAAAGTGAATATAAAATTGAAAAATTTAAATCAAAGTCCTCTAATAGTCCTTTCGCAGGTAAAAATTTAAGGGGAGAGGTTCTTTATACTATCTCTGAGGGCAAGATGGTCTATAAAAAATAAATATGTCAAAGTGGATACAATGACAAAGATTTAATCCAAAAGCTTTAAAAATCAAGGTCCTTGATATATTATTAAAATTAGGAGGATATTATGAAAATTTTTAATTTTACATTACTTAATTTTAATAGTATTAAAAACACCTTTAAAAGGTTTCCATTTACAATAATTTCAGCAATACTTGCCACAATATTTTTAATCTTGTCAACTTTCGATGAATACGCAGAAGCATATAATAACAAGATGTTGAGCTTTGGTCTAGTTTTTGTTTTTGGAATTTTTCTTTATGCTTTTATTAAATTATTCAATGAGGGTCTCAGAAATTATTACGACCTAAAAAATTTAAAAAATAATAATTTATTTAAAATATTATCCTATGTAATAACTCTTCCAATTCTATATGGGGTTTATGAGCTTGTATATCAGGAAAACAAAGTCTTGGAATTTTATGACAATAATTTTATATACTTTACCCTAATTGCAGCCTTAGTAGTTGGCACTTCCTTTGTGGGGAAATTTAATTATCACAAGGATTTTGTTGTCTATGTTGCAAAGATATTGAGGGCCTTTATAATTTCAAATATTTACAGCTTTATTGTCTTTGTTGGTATAAGTGGAATTATTTTTGCACTTAACAGCCTATTTAAATTTAATTTTGGGTCTTCAGTATATTTAAGAGTTGCAATTTTTTCCTTTATTTTATTTAATGTGGTGACATTTTTCTCTGATTTTCCAAAGGTGAGAGATTCTTTCACAGATTACAAATATCCAAAGGCTTTTAGAATTCTCTTAGTCTATATAATTACTCCAATCGTAATTATTTACACGGCAATTTTACTAGCCTACTTTGTAAAGATATTAGTCCTTTGGCAAATTCCAAATAATTTAATTGTAAATTTAGTTATTTGGTTTGCAAGTTTTTCAATTGTATATTTATTTTTCCTTTCCAGAGTGGAGACTATTACTTTTATAAATAAATTTAAAATATTTTTTCCATTTACACTTTTTCCACTACTGGGAATGATGTTCTTTGCAATTTATTTGAGAATCAAAGAATATGGAATGACTGAAAATAGATATATTGTAATTGCAGTGGGACTTTGGATCTTCCTATCTCTAATTTATTATATTTTTTACAGAGAAAATTCAAATATAAGTATTCCAATATTTTTGTCTGTAATAATTTTAATAACAGGTATTGGTCCTGCATCAGCAACAAGTCTAAGCATTAGGTCACAAAATGCTAGATTCGAAAAACTTTTAAGGGACAATAAGATGATTGCAGGAGAAGAAATAAAGCCCAACATAAATATTGAATCCGATGCAAAAAGTCAAATTGTGGACATAGTAAGCTACATGGTAAGGACAGATAGGGTGGACAAACTATCTTATATGCCAAAGGATTTTAAACTAAATGAAGACAGCTTTACAAAACTTTTTGGCTTCTCCAATATTATTGAAAACAAAAATTATCTTGGCTATTCTTACACTGATAATTTGCCTAAGGACAGCGAGCTTGGATTTGATATTGATATTGAAGGCTACAAACATTTAATTTATGTTTATTCTCTTGACGATGTTGTAACTTCAGGAAACTATAAATTTGAAAAAGATAAAAAAGAAATAAAAATTTATAAAAAATCAAAAAGTGATTGCAAAACAATTATGACTATCGACTTGGCTAAACTTCGAGATAATTTAAAACTTTTGTACAAGACTAAGGACCGCATTGAGCTTGAAGATTTGGCAATAGAAAAAGATGGCTATAAAGTTTTATTTACAAATATTTATTTCGGAAAAGAAGACAATCTAGATGATGCCTATATCGAATTTTATCTTTTGACTAAGTAGGAGTGATTTCTTGTATTATATTAATTTTGAAAATGATGTCTTTATCGACGAAGAAATTGACCTTAGACCAATTTCTGATATTCTTAAAATATATTTAAATAAATGCGATTCCTATCAAATAAAAATTTTAAAAGATGATAAAAAGTCAAAAAAATTAGTTGAAGAATTTGCAGTTTATTCAGATGAAGATGGATATGAATATATTTTTCAGGGAATAATCGACGACGACTTAAAAAAAATGATTTTAGAAAATTTAATTGGTGAGACAGCCCTAAACTTTATGGGCATAAGCCTCTATGACGATGGCATTTTGAAACTAGAAATTTTAAATTATGGAGTGAAGTTTACATCTATGGTTTTGACAAAAAATCTGTAGTTGCCTTTTCTGAAGAGCTAGAAAAAGTCTATGGCATAAGGGACTTAAATGTCTATATAGAAGAGATTGAAGATTATGAGGAAGAAGCCCATCAACATGACCACCACCATGAGCATGACCATGATTGTAGTTGCCAGCCTGATAAGGACGATGAAAATTCTTGCGGCTGCCAGGGAGAATGCTCTAAATAAAACAAAAAAAAAGAGTCTATCAAAAGTGATAGGCTCTTATTTTTTGATTTGAAATTATGAAAGTTCTTCAGAAATAGCAGCGCTTACTTTTGGAAGGAGTTGTTTTTTTCTTGAGAGAAGTCCTTCTGATAAAAATTTATCATCAACAAGTTCTTTATCGAATTTTCTTGCAATAGCTTCTTTAAAACTTCCTGCCAAAATTATTTCTGAAACTTCTTTAAAGATATCTGTAATCATGAGGACAAAAGTTTCGGCATCTGAAGTTTCTATGAAGTGTTCCATGGCTTCCTTTAAATCTTTTTCCACAGAGGCTGTGCTTTCCAAGTCCATAGTAAAAATTTGGCAGACTCTAACATTTACGCCTTCAATTGAAAAGTTTTTGACATCAGATTTTAAAAGTTCGTCAGGTTTTCTACCTTCGAGGCTTGTGCCTGCTTTAAACATTTCCATGGCAAATTCTTCTACATCAATAGCTGCAATTTTTTTCATTTTGTTAAGGACATACTTATCCGTCTCTGTTGAAGTTGGTGACCTAAATAAAAGTGTGTCAGAAATAATTGCTGCACAGAGAAGACCTGCAACTTCGCGAGATGGTTTTATGCCATTTTCAAAAAACATTTTTGAGACTATAGTAGCTGTTGAGCCAACAGGTTCGTTTCTAAAGTATATTGGAGAAGAGGTAGAAATATTTGCAACTCTGTGATGATCTACAATTTGCACAATTTCTGCAGAATCAATGTCGTCAATGGATTGGTTTCTTTCGTTGTGGTCCACTAAAATTATTTTTTTCCTTAAATTTGAAATTAAGTGGTAACGGGAAATATTTCCAATTACTTTGTTTTTGTTGTCAAGAACTGGATAGGACCTAAATCTTGACTGTGCCATTTTTTCTCTGACATCGTCGATTAAGTCGTCCTTGTGAAAGACAACTAAGTCATCTCTTGTCATTACATATTCAACGGGAACTGCTTGGGGCAAAATTCTTGCAACCATAAAAGTTGAAAGACCAGTTGAGATAACAGCTACATTATTTTCTTTAGCAAGCTCTAAAAGTTTGTCGTCAAGCTTACTTGAAATCGTCAAGATCAAAAGAGAGATGCCCTTTTTTATTACCGATTCTTGGTCCTTTACATCGTCTCCAACTATTACGATGTCGCCTTCATTTATTAAATCTTGATTTTTTATAGCTTTGACAGCCATTTTGCCAGATAATTTTCTTGGCTTTTCTGGAAGATAGAGGACCTTTCCTCTCAATACATCTAAAATATTTTCAAAACTTGTATTACTTCTTCCAATGATTGAGTCATCCCAAATTTCCATATAAGTAGATGCAATGTTTGATAGGCTTACAATACCAATTAAGTTGTCGTCATCGTCTACAACAGGCAAGGAGTTGATATTATTTTTTTGAATCAAATCCATTGCCGATGCCATGGAAAGGCTTGGATTGACGCAATAGGCAGCGTCTATTTCTATATCTCTCACTTGAGGTTTTATAGAAGTCTTTAGCCTTGGCTTTTGCACGCCAAAATGTTTAAGTACAAATTCAGTTTCTTTGTTTAAGTTGCCAAGTCTAATTGCCTCAGCATCTTCGCCCATTTTTGTTTTTAATTCTGCAAGGGCGATGGCGGAACATATACTATCAGTGTCAGGATTTTTGTGACCTGTTATATAAATTTTATTTTTCATAATTCCTCCAAATTTCTTAGCTATTATAGCACAAATTTTCCTATTTATTGTAAATTTTCATAATTTTAGGATATAATTTATCTGTGATACTATGAATATAATAATTATTGGTGCAGGACCAGCAGGAATGGTTGCTGCCATAAATGCAAAAAATGAAAATAACAAGGTAATATTAATAGAAAAAAACGAAAGAATTGGAAAAAAACTCTTGGCTACAGGAAATGGCAGATGCAATTATACAAATTTAATTTTGTCAGAAGAAAATTATTCTTCAAAAGATTTTGTGAAAGAGACATTAAAGGATTTTTCCAATGAAGACCTGATAAATTATTTTAAGGTCTTGGGGCTTGAGTCCACCACAGATGGCAATAGGGTCTATCCTCTTACCTTAAAGGCAAATTCTGTCCTAAATATTTTAATTTATTGGCTTGAGAAAAAGGACATCGACATTAGGACAAATACTGAAGTAAGGGAAATCAAAAAAAATAAAAGTGGCTTTGATGTAATTACTGATGGTGAAACAATTAAGGCTGATGTGGTTATTGCGGCCTTTGGTGGAAAGTCCATGCCAGCAAGTGGCTCTGATGGCAGAAGTTTTGAAATTCTAAAAAAACTTGGCTTGAAGATAACAGACCTAAAGCCAGTCCTCACTCAAGTAAAGTTGGAGTCTAAATATTTAAAACACCTTAGTGGGACAAAAGTTCTTGGAGAGGCAAAATTATTTAAGGGAAATAAAGAAATCGACAGGAGAAGGGGAGAAATTTTATTTACCAACTATGGAATAAGTGGACCACCAATTTTAGACTTATCAGTAAATATTTCTGATGATAATTTTATTGAAGTGCCTCTTATAAATAATGTAGATGAAAAGACGGTGGACATGCTTTACAGCAGGTACTATATGTTCCCAGATTTTTCTCTTGAAGAATATTTAATGGGAATAGTGGACAAAAAGTTTATTCACTACATCGTGGATTATTTAAATTTAGACAAAAAAATTGCCATGAATATGATCTCTATGGCAGATTTTCAAAAGATCATAGAAGTATTGTTGAAGTCAAGCTTTAAGGTAATTGGCACAACAGGTTTTAAAAATTCTCAAGTTACGAGGGGTGGCGTGGATTTAAGCCAAATAAATTGCCATGACTACTCAACAAAAAGATATGAGAACCTGTATATTATTGGCGAAGCACTTAATATTGATGGAGACTGTGGCGGCTACAATTTGCACTTTGCCTTTGCCTCTGGATATAGACTTGGCAAAATTCTAAGTGCAAAAAACTAACAAAATATTTGCAATAGAAGTTAATTCAGATTAAAATAATTTTGGCGTAAAAAAATTTTAATCACTCAAACAAATTTGGAGGAAGAATGTTTTACTTACAGAAAAAATTAAAGGAATATGGGAATATTTCTGTTGGAATAGTGGGCTCAGGCATTATGGGCACATCCCTATTTACTTTGTTAAGTCAAAATGAAAATTTTTATCCCATAGTTTTTTCATCAAGAAATAAAATTACACTTAAAAATGCAATAGATTCAGCAAATATAGATAAAAAAGATTATGCCTTTACAGATGATTTGGAAGAGGCAAAAAAACTTTTAAAAGAAAAAAAATATATAGCTACAACTAATAATTTGCTTGCGGCGACTCTTGTTGATTGCCTAGTAGACTGCACTGGAGATACAGAAACGGGAACAAAATTATCTCTTGCTGCCATAGAAAATGGTGTTGACATAGTTAGCTTAAATGTGGAAATGGATGCAACGGTTGGTCCAATTCTTAAGGTTATGGCTGATGAAAAGGGTCTAGTCTATTCTGGCACTAAGGGTGATGAACCTGGCGCCATTGTAGAAATTTATGAGTTTGCTAAGAACTGTGGCTTTGATGTTTTAGTCCTTGGCAAGGGTAAAAACAATGAATTAAATAATTATGCAAGTCCAGAAAGTTTAAAGGAAGCTGCAGAAAAAAAGGGAATCAATCCAAGAATGCTCACATCTTTTGTAGATGGAACAAACACAATGATAGAGTTAAACGCAGTTTGCAATGCCCTTGGTTTTGTACCAGATATAAGAGGTTGTCACTTTGTAGATACCAGTCCAAAGAAAATTGCAGATGACTATAAATTAAAAGAAGAGGGTGGAATTTTAAATTCCTATGGAGTAGTTGATTTTGCTACGGGGATTGCTCCTGGAGTCTTTGCAGTCGTTAAAGCAAAATCTAATATTATAGATGAAGAAATGAAGTATCTATCCATGGGTCAAGGTCCAAATTA
This sequence comes from Peptoniphilus hominis (ex Hitch et al. 2025), assembly GCF_040096015.1. Classification (NCBI taxonomy): domain Bacteria; kingdom Bacillati; phylum Bacillota; class Tissierellia; order Tissierellales; family Peptoniphilaceae; genus Peptoniphilus; species Peptoniphilus hominis (ex Hitch et al. 2025). The sequence goes on from NZ_JBBMFO010000001.1 coordinate 33,339, forward strand.
TACAATATATAGACCTTATCACTTGACTAGCATTGAGACTATAGTTTCTATAATAAAGGCAGTTGTCCTAAGAGATGCATCTATTGCACCAATGGGAGAGCCCTATGCAGAAACTGTAGCAGTTGCAAAAAGAGATATAAAAAAGGGTGAAAAGCTTGATTCTATTGGCGGAGGAATGATTTTTGGAACCCTGGAAAGAAAAGAAGATCAAGTAAAGGGAAATCATGTGCCAATAGGAATTGTAACTGAAGGTGCCTATGCAAATAAAGATATTAAAAAGGGGAGCCTTCTCACTTATGAAGATTTGTCCTTAAATGAGGCTGCAGAAATAGTGAAATTGAGAAAAAAACAAGATAAGTATTTCAAAAAGTAAACAAATCTGATATAATATTCGCAATAGGTGATGATATGAGAATAACACAAGAAACAGATTATGCCTTTAGAATTGTAAGTTATCTTGCTAAAAATGAGGGTAAAGTCATTGGAGCGCCACAAATTGCTGAAAGTGAAGGTGTTACAAAGAGATTTACTCTTAGAATACTTAGAAAACTAAATTTGGCTGGAATAACTGATGCAAAAAGAGGTTCTAAGGGTGGTTATTATCTGAAAAAACCAAAGGAAGACATAACACTCTACGACATAATTGTAGCGGTTGATGGACCAATTGTAATTAATAGGTGCTTGCAAGAAGATAAATATTGCAACAAAAATAGGGCAAATGAAGTTGGAAACTGCAAATTCCACACTACACTTGCCATGATGCAATCAAACATTATTAAAATGTTTAAAAATCAAACAATTGACAATTTTATATAAGCTTTGATGAGGACGGTAAATTTTAAGAAACTAAGAGAGCAGTTGTTTGGTGCGAAACTGTGTTTTATAAATTTATAGATCACCTCGGAGCTCAAAGGTCAAAAGCCTTTGCGCATTTGCGTTAAAAAATTAAGTGATAGTTACCTATAATTAGGGTGGTACCGCGGCTAGTTCGTCCCTTCTCATTTGAGAGGGGACTTTTTTTATAAAAATTTTGGAAGAATAAGGAGTTTTAGATGAAAAATTTTAAAGAATTGTCTAAGGACAAGGTAAGTGTGAGGGAAGAAGAAATCTCAAAATTTTGGGATGAAATTGATCTTTTGCACAGATCTGTAGAATCAAGAGAAGATGGTGAAAGTTATATCTTTTATGAAGGACCTCCAACTGCAAATGGTAAACCAGGCATACACCATGTCATGGCTAGAACCTTAAAGGACTTAACTTGTAGATATCATACAATGCTTGGATATAAGGTTAAAAGAAAAGCAGGCTGGGATACTCATGGTCTACCAGTAGAAATTGAAGTAGAAAAGAAACTTGGGCTTCACAACAAGCAAGACATTGAGTCCTATGGAGTAGAGGATTTTAACAAAAAATGTAAGGAATCTGTTTTTGAATATGAAAAGGAATGGAGAACACTTACTAGGAGAATGGGCTATCTTATAGACTTAGATCACCCATACATCACTCTTGAAAATACTTATATTGAATCAGTTTGGCATATACTAGACAAGATGTTTAAGGATGGACTAATTTATGAAGGACATAAAATAGTTCCTTACTGCCCAAGATGTGGAACTGGTCTTGCATCTCATGAAGTTGCACAAGGTTATGAAGAAATAAAAACAACAACAGCAACTTGTAAATTTAAATTAAAAGATAAGGAAAATGAATATTTCTTGGCATGGACAACTACACCATGGACTTTACCATCAAATGTTGCCCTTGCTGTAAATCCAAAGGTTGAATATATAAAAGCAAGGCACGCTGATGGCAATATTTATTATCTTGCAAAACCACTTGCTAAGGCTGTATTTAAAGATGATGAATTTGAAGTTATAGAAGAATTCCTTGGAAAAGATTTAGAGTACATGGAATATGAACAACTTCTTAAATTCTTAGTACCAGACAAGAAAGCCTTTTACGTAATCTGTGCTGACTATGTAACTACTGAAGATGGTACTGGTATTGTTCACATTGCACCTGCCTTTGGTGAAGATGACTATCAAACTGCAAGGGGCTACGACCTTCCAATGCTAAAACCAGTTGATGAAGAAGGTAAATTTACAGATACACCTTGGAAGGGGCAATTTGTAATTGATGCAGACCACGATGTACTTCACTACTTAATGGACAATGACTTGATGTTCTCAAAACAAAAAGTAGTTCACAACTATCCACACTGCTGGAGATGTCACACTCCATTAATTTATTACGCTCATCCATCTTGGTACATTGAAGTAACTAAGTTTAAGGATAAATTAATTGAAAACAACAATGGAGTAAATTGGTTCCCAGACTTTGTCGGTGAAAAGAGATTTGGCAATTGGCTTGAAAACTTAAATGACTGGGCAATTTCAAGATCAAGATATTGGGGAACTCCACTTCCAATTTGGAGATGTGAATGTGGTCACACTGAATCTGTTGGCTCAATTGAAGACCTTAGAAATAAGGCTGTTGAAGATGTGCCAGCTGATGTAGAACTTCACAGACCTTATGTAGATGACATCCACCTAAAATGTCCTAAGTGTGGTAAAGAAATGACAAGGGAAGCTGACGTAATTGATGTTTGGTTTGACTCAGGTGCTATGCCTTTTGCTCAATGGCACTATCCATTTGAAAACAAGGACAACTTTGATGAACTTTTCCCAGCAGACTTTATATCAGAAGGTATTGACCAAACAAGAGGTTGGTTCTACTCACTAATTGCAATATCAACTTATATGACAGGCAAGAGTCCTTACAAAAATGTTCTTGTAAATGACCTTATCCTTGATAAGGAAGGAAAGAAGATGTCAAAGTCAAGAGGAAATACAGTTGCACCTTTTGAACTCTTTGACAAGTATGGTGCCGATGTAGTTAGGTGGTATCTACTTTATGTATCTCCACCATGGACTCCAACAAAATTTGACGAAGATGGACTTCGTGAAATTGAATCAAAATTCTTTAGATCACTAAGAAACACTTACAACTTCTTTAGTCTATATGCCAATACAGATAACATTGACCCTAGAGAACACAAGGTAAGCTATGAAGATTTAGAAGAAATCGATAAATGGTTACTTTCAAAATACAATAGACTTGTAAAGACTGTAAGAGAAGACATGGAAGTATTTGAACTTACAAAGGTTGTAAGGGAAATCCAAGAATTTGTAATAGAAGATGTTTCCAACTGGTACATCAGAAGAAACAGAAGAAGATTCTGGAAGACTGACAAGGACAACACTAAGCTTGCAGTTTATAAGACAACTTACGAAGTTTTACTTGGCGTTACAAAATTAATTGCACCAATAGTTCCATTTATATCAGAAGAATTATTTAAGTCACTTACAGATGAAGAATCTGTTCACTTGACAGACTATCCAACTTATGACGAAAATATGATTAACGACAAGGTTGAAGAAAAAATGGACTTAGTAAGAGATCTTGTAACATTAGGAAGAGCATCAAGAGAAGAAGCTAAGATTAAAGTTAGACAACCACTTTCAGAAGTTATAATTGATGGAAAGTATAAGGAAATTATTGGTGACTTAACTGACTTAATTAAAGAAGAACTTAATGTTAAGGATGTTAGATTTGAAGATAATCTTTCTGAATATATGGAATTTGAACTTAAACCAAACTTTAGAGTTTGCGGAAGTATCTTAGGTTCAAAGGTTAAGGACTTTGGCAAATATTTAAGAGAAACTGATGCAAAAGAACTTCTCGCTAAATTAAACGAAGGCGATGTAAAGCTTGAAATCGCTGGAGAAGAAACTGAAATTAAAAAAGATTATGTTGAAGTAAAAATTAGTGCAAAAGAGGGCTTTGACGTCGTAATGGAAAATAATCTTTTTGTTATCCTAGACACTGAGCTTAATGATGAGCTTCTTAATGAAGGTTATGTAAGAGAATTTGTATCAAAAATTCAACAACTTAGAAAGAAAAAAGATTTAGAAATCTTAGACAACATTAAGATAACTTATAAGTCTGACGAAGAAGTAGAAAAGGCTCTTGCTTCTGAAGAAGAATTTATTAAAACAGAAACCTTGGCAAAAGAATTAGTAAAGGCAGATGTTGAAGCAGAAGTTGAAAACCTAAATGGTCACGACATTAAAATTGCAATAGAAAAAATGTAAATTAATTAAAGTAAGGCTCTGAGAATCCAGGGCCTTATTTTTTTGCCTTGAACCATATAAAAATTAACTGTGGTTAACAAGGGTCTAGTCCTTATAAATCAACATATAAGACAAAAAAAGTGAATATATTTAAGGAAAATAAAATGATATCCAATATCAATATTATTTACTTATAAAAATTTCTTTGTTAGTATTTATCTTGAAAAATTAAAAAACCAAAGTTAAGGAGGATATAATTGAAGATTTTATTTTTAATACTTGGATTTATATTTTTAGGGATTGGAGTAGTGGGGATATATATGCCTTTATTACCTGCAACTCCCTTTTTGTTACTGGCAACATATTGTTTTTCCAGAAGTTCAAAAAAATTTAACGACTATTTTATTTCTACTAAATTATACAAGGATAATATTGAGCCAATAAAAAACAAGAGTGGAATGACAAAAGAGAGAAAGATAAAGATTCTTATGACTATCACTATTTTTCTTGGCATATCATTTTGTTTAGTAAACAACTCACATGCTAGAATTACACTTTTGTTAGTGCTAATTTTTCACTACATATATTTTATTTTTAAGATTAAGACAATCAAGGAGTAGAAATGTTTAATAAAAAATTATTTAATGAGTTAAGAAGTGAAAAAATACAAATTTTAAGACTTTTGCTTATAAAAATTATACAAATGGCGACTAATGTTGCCATGATTTTTTTAATAGGTAAGTCTATAGAAAGTATAATTAATTCAAATTTTAGCGGGAGCAAATTTATTTTATTTATGTCCTTAATAATGGGACTAAATATTTTCTTAATAAAAATAGAAGCTAGTATATCTTACAAGGTTTCCTATAGGATAAAAAACACCTTGAGAGAAAGATTAATGAAGAAGGTTTTTTCTTTTAAGATGGAGTATGGGAGCAAGGTTTCTATTTCAGAAGTTATAAATTTAGGTGTAGAGGGAATAGAGCAACTCAACTTATTTTACTCTGCTCTCTTGCCACAACTTCTATTCTCTTTAATAGGACCTGTAATTTTATTTATTATACTTTCATTTTTAAATCTTAAAATAGCATTAACAATGCTCTTACTAATACCACTAATACCTCTTGCCATAATGATGGTGCAAAAACTTGCAAAGAAAGTCGTGAAAACTTATTGGAAATCATATACAAATCTGTCAGAAGTTTTTATAGACTTCCTATATGGCTTAACAAGTTTAGAAGTTTTCAATGCAGATGAAGACTACAATGACCTATTAAATGAGAAGGCAGAAGACTTTAGGGTCAAAACAATGAAAGTTCTCATGATGCAACTAAATAACATTACGGTCTTAGACTTAATTTCTTATGCAGGTTCAGCCTTGGGAATTATCTTATCAATTTACTATTATTCTAGGGGTCAGCTTTCTGTCTTTGCAGCCTTTTCCTTTATACTCTTAAGCCAAGAATTTTTCTTGCCTTTAAGAAGATTGGGGGCACTTTTTCATGTGGCTATGAATGGGATCACAGCAGCTAATTCCCTCTTTGAAATTTTAGAAATAGAAAGTATAGAAGATTTTGAAGACGTAATAAAGGATGAGAAAGTAGATGTAGAAGTAAAAAATTTAAGTTTTTCTTACAGAGAAAAGGAAATTTTAAAAGACTTAAATATGAAGATTAAGTCGAACAAAATCACAGCTATAGTAGGAGAAAGTGGTTGTGGGAAGTCTACTCTTGCGAAATTAGTTGGTGGTTTTGAAAGGAATTATGATGGAGAAATACTTTACAATGGCTTAAGTGAAATTTCAAATGATTCTTTAAATGAAAATATAATGTTAGTAGACAATAACCCCTACTTCTTTAAGGAAAGTCTTAGATATAATCTTAAAATGGCAAATAAAAATGCAGATGATGATAAGCTAATAGAAGTTTTAGAAGAAGTTGGTCTTTATTCCTACTTTAAAAATACCGGAGGCTTAGATAGCATCCTAGAAAGTGCTGGCAACAACCTATCAGGTGGACAAAAACAAAGGCTTGCAATAGGAAGGGTCCTTTTGAAAGAACCAAAGATTTTAATTTTAGATGAGTCCATTTCAAATATAGATAAGGAATCAGAAGATTTGATTTTAAATCTTATACAAAAATTAAAAGAAAAAATGACCATAATTCTTATTACTCATAGACTCAACACAGTCCTTCAGGCAGACTATATTTACTATCTTGACAATAAGAAGGTAGCAGAAGAAGGAAGTTTTGAAGAATTAAGTAAGGGAGAATTATTTTCTGGTATATATAAATACCAAAGGGAATTAGAAATGTGGGGTTTAAATGAAGAAATTAATTGAATATAAAAATTTAATAGGAAAACTCCTATCTCTTGTAGATGATCTGAAGTTACAAATGTTTTTTGCCATATTTTTTGGCGCAAGTGGACACATATTTGCGACCTTGTTGCCATCATTAGGTTTATTCTACCTAAGTAAACTAATTTTAAATCAAAGTATAAATTTAAAAATAATAATTGGAATTTTATTTACTTTGGCTATACTAAGAGCGATATTTAAGTACCTAGAGCAGCTTTTAAATCACTATATAGCCTTCAAAATTTTAGCAATATTAAGAGATAAAATTTTCAAAAAACTAAGGTCTTTGGGACCAGCCAAGATGAATGGGAAAAATAAGGGAGAATTAATTTCTATAATTACATCAGATATAGAGTTACTAGAGGTCTTTTACGCACACACAATTTCTCCTGTTTGTATAGCCCTAGTTCACACTTTATTTTTCTTTAGCATCTTATGGAAATTTAATCCAATCTACTCTTGGATACTTCTAGTTTTCCACTTGATATTAGCTTTGGTTATCCCAATTATTACTGAGAAATCTGCGGGAGAGCTTGGCCGAAAGCAAAGGGAGAATTTATCAATTTTAAATTCTCTAATCCTGGAAAGTTTTAAGGGAATTAAAGAAATTATTAATTTTTCTTATTTTGAAGATAGGTATAAAGAGATTGAATTTGAAGCAAATAAGCTAAACAGGTCTACCAAGGCTCTTACAGAAAAGTCATCAAATAACTTTGCTCTTACATCTTTTACAATAATACTTGGGGATTTAATTTTTACTTTGATGTCCTTTAAGCTTTACAAGGATTCTATCATTGACCTTAGTGGCTTATTATTTCCCTTGGGAGTTTTCATTTCTTCTTTTGGACCGACAAGTGCTCTTTCATCTCTTGCAAATAACTTGGTTTTAACCTTTGCTTGTGGCAAGAGAGTCGTGGAACTCTTGGAAGAAGATCCTCTTACACCAATAAATTATAATGGAGAAGAAATTGATTATGAGAATATCTGTCTTGAGAAAGTGAATTTTTCTTATGATGACACAAAACTCATTAATGATTTTAATTTTAAAACTGAATTAAATGAGATAATAGGATTAAAAGGTAAAAGTGGTTGTGGCAAATCAACATTAATAAAATTAATGATGAGATTTTATGATACAAAGAATGGTAAAATTTGCCTAAATGATAAAAATATAAAAGACTTAAATACATTAAATTTAAGAGAGAACATTTCATACCTAAGTCAAGAAACCCATCTCTTTAGAGGTAGCATTAGAGATAATTTAAAAATTGCAAAAAAAGATGCAAGTGAAGATGAATTAATAGAAGCTTGCAAAAAGGCAAATATTTATGATTTCATAATGACCCTCGATAGGGGATTTGACACAGAGATAGTAAAGGAAAATAATGAAATCTCCACTGGACAAGCTCAAAGGTTGGCTCTAGCAAGAATCTTTTTAAGAAAATCAAAGCTATACCTACTTGATGAACCAACGGCTAACATTGATGCATTAAACGAAGGGATAATTTTAAAGTCCCTATATAATGAGAGAAAAAATAAAAATATTATAATTTCATCTCACAGGGATAGTTCTCTTAGGATTTGTGACAGAATAGTAGAAGTTAAAAGAGGAATGGAGTCATAATTTTATGATAAATTTGAATATAACTAAAGTACAAATTGAATATTTATTATTTATAAAAAATTATGAAGGCAAGAAGACTATTACAGAAGCAAGCTTATTTTTTAACTGCTCTCGTGCTAACTCAAAAAAGATTCTAGACAAGATGATTGTCACGGGAATCTTGTACAAGGAAGATAATGAGTATAAGTTAACTAAAATTGGGTGTGACCTTTCTAAATTTTATAATGAAAATCTTGAAAAGAATTTATTTGTATTACAAAAATTTTTGGATGTTGACGATAATCTCGCTAGAAGCATCAGCCTTGAAATGTTGTCAAAGAGGCTTATTCCTTATCAAGAGGCACTGGAAAAAAGATACAAGAGTATGATTTTAGCTAAAGATATTCAGGGTAGAGAGAGGGTCCAAGATATTTCTAAATATTTAGAAAAAGGAAGGCATGCAATTAATTTTTCAATTAAGAAGATTGATGAAGAAAGAAAAAGATCCTTTGTTGATAATTCCATGGCACTTATGGGTTTTGATGATCAGGCATATTTGATAATTGGGGAAGAATCCTATATAGAACTTTCAACTAAGACAATAAAGAAAGCTCATCACGGTTACTTAAAAAAAGCAATTGCTACAAAGTTATTTTATTTTGATGATGGAGAAGAAATAGAAATAAATTCCAAGGATAGGATTTTTAAGATTCCCCTCAATTTAATTGATTATTGGTCAACATCAGATGGGATAATTTTAGAGGCATCCTTGATTTTAAAAATTAAATCTCAAATGGGAATAACAATACATGAAAAAAAAGCAAATTTTTTATTTATAGTTAACCTTTGTTTAACTTAAAAACTTAAACTTATACACCATAAAATATGTAAAAACATTCTAAACTCTAGTCAGTGACTAGGGTTTATTTTTATTATAAAAATTAAAATAATATATTTATAAAAATTTTTCTGCGAGTAAACCGGAGTTAACAAAATTTTCATAATTCTTTTATAGCTTATTTAATTGATAAGTAATATCATTACCTAAGTAATATAAATTGATAACAAGGGGTCTTTATAATGAAAAATAAAAAAATTTACATATCTCTAGTATTTTTATTATCTTTATTATTCTTAACGAATTTTGTATTTGCGGATAATGAAAGCACACCAGAGAAAAAAGAAATAAAATTAGAAGATGGCTACTATGAAATTCCAATTAAGTTATGGCATTCCATCGAAGAAAAACCTAGTATGGGCAACAAAGCGCTTGTACAAAAAGCCGAGATTGAAGTGAAGGATGGAGAAGCAAACCTCTACATAGGATCTGACAAGATGGAATACTTATCAATAACAGCTTCTCTAATTAATATTTACTTCCAAAAGGAAGATGGAATTTATCACAGGGCAGAGGCAGCTTGCTATGACTTAGAAGTACCCAAGGAAAAAGATAAAAGACCAAGAGTCTTTAAGACATCCCTAGTTAATATGGATGAAATGACAAGGGTTTATGTAGATCCAAAAGTAGAACCTATGGGGGATGAACCAATAAGGGCAAGAATAAAACTTGACTATGGCGAGATTAAAAAAATAAATGAAAGCGATTCAATATTAATAAACAATTTTAAAGAAGGAGCAAATAAACCAGAATTTAATTCAAAGGAAGCTGGAGAAGTTCAAAATAAAAACATAATAGTAAACTATGATCCTGATACCTTTAATGAAGAATTTTCTTTTTATGGAAATAGATTATCAGGAAAGCAGGCAGAAGAATTCACAAAGTCCTTTGACAAATTAGATCAAGTAAATGTTTTTAAGATAGAGTTTTTAGGACCCCTAGATGAAATACAAGGCAATGAAGAAAGTATTCAAGCAAAAAGAAAAAAGATTTATGCAAACAAAGAATTTGATTTAAAATTACCTCTTTTAAAATTTAAAGGACAAGACAAGCTAAGTCTTTATGAAGTAAATAATGGAGAAAAAAAGAAGATAGATTTCAAAGTCAATGGAGATCACATTGAATTTAAAACAAAAGATTCAGCAATTTTTATAGTGGTGAAAGCTGCTGGATCAGGTATGCAAGTAAATGAAAGCATAGATAATAATAAATCACCGACATTAAGCAATATAAGTACAAGCAATAGTAGTTCAAAGGAAGAAAGAGCAAAGGCCTTTATGACGACAGTTAAAAAGCCACAGGCACAAAAAATATCAAGCTCTTCAGATTCCTCATCCCCTATGCCAGTAGAAGGACCACAAGTTAGTTCAACAACACTAAACACAAGTCCACCTTCTATAGGCTCACAACAAAGTAAAATTTCAAGTCAAGAAAACAAGGGACCATCCTTCAATCAAAATAAAGATGCAGAGATTGGAGCAGAAGGACAAGAAATTGAAGAAAAAGAATCAAAGGGCATTATTATTTTAATACTCCTAATATTTATAGGATTAAATTCAATGGCCTTTGTTGTAATTAGAAAAAATTTTCAAGAAGTAAAAGAAATGAAGGATGAAATAATATTTTTAGGAGGGCTTAAAGATAATGAAAAAAATAATAAATAACTTATGTATCTTGGCTCTCATTTTTACAAGTCTAATAAATGTTACCTATGCCTATTCACAAGAAATAGCAAAGGCGACGCCCTACTATATCCATCCGGTTACAGGAGTCATAGAAGACCCTGGTAACAATCCAGGAATAGGACAGGGTATGACAGAAAATGTACTATGTCCACAAGCCTTAGTAGAAACAACAGATGACGGAAGAATATTTTTGTCAGTTCGCTATAACCTAGCCAACTACATAAAAAATGAAAGTTTCGCAGTCCAAAATTATGGCGACAATAGTTTCTATTCTGTAACAGCAGAAGTTACAGGAAAGACTGAAGAAACACGAGATTACAGATTTGAGATACCAAGCAAAAATGTAATAGTAAGGGCAACTTTTTTTGTTGGACCTATGGGAAGAGATGTAATTTTTTACTACACAATATCAGATTTAGTTAAAGGTAACACAGATTTTGCAAGCCTTCAAAAAAGCTCATCAAACCCTTCTAGCAATCAAGCGCCAACAGAGGAAGCTCCACAGGTAGATGCAAACATTCCTAAATCTAGCACAAACTTAAACATGCCTAACCTAAGCAACTTAAAACCACTAGACAATGATGAACAAGTTGGAGAAGTTTTACAAGCTCCTAACCAGGGAGAAATAATTGAACAAAAACCAGTTAACTCAAAATTTTCTGCTGGAGACTTAGGTTATGACCATGGACTTTTAACAAAGGATTCTCCAATAATTAAAAAATTATATTATTCAGATGACCAAGATGAAAAAGAAACAACTAAGACAAAATTAGGCAAAATAACTTTGGCTTTTATTTATGGCTTAATAGGACTTCTCGTAATATTGACAGGAGGATTTATCATACTAGCCCTCCTATCATATAACTACAAGAAAAAAATAGAAGATGAATTAGAAGAAAAAAGGAGAAACATCTATGAATAGAATAAAAAAGATTCTAGCCATACTTCTATCAAGTCTATTATTAACGTCTTGCGTGAGTCAAAAATCTGGCAAGAAAGAAAATAATGGCGAACTGAGAATAGCAGCAACATCAATGGCAACAGTTTATATAATGGAAAAATTAAACATTGACCTAGTTGCAGTGCCAGACTCAGAAATAGATCCAATGCCAGAAAGATATAAGGATGTTCCTAAAGTTGGGATGGCAATGACACCAGACATTGAAAAATTAAAACAAATAAATCCAGACTATGTTTTTTCACCAGTGTCCTTAATTTCAGACCTACTTCCAAAGTACAAGGCAGCAGACCTTGACTATGGATTTTTGAACCTAAACAACACAGATGGAATGTATAAGTCAATAGAGGATCTTGGAAAATTACTTAATAGAAAAAAAGAAGCCAAAGACTTAATTGATGATTACAAAAAATTCATAGACGACTATAGAGAAAAACACAAGGACAAAAAAGCACCTAGAGTATTAATCTTAATGGGTTTGCCAGGGTCCTATGTAGTAGCAACAGAAAACTCCTATGCAGGAAGCCTTGTAAAACTTGCAGGTGCAGAAAATGTATATGAAGGGACAGACCAACAATTTATAACAATAAACACTGAAGATATGTTAAAGAAAGATCCTGACATAATTCTTAGAACAGCCCATGCCCTACCAGATCAAGTAATGGCAATGTTTAAAAAAGACTTTGCAGAAAATGACATTTGGAAACACTTTAGGGCAGTTAAGGAAGGCAAGGTTTACGATCTTGACTACAAAAAATTTGGCATGAGTGCGAAATTTAACTACAAGGAAGCCTTAAATGACTTAGACAAACTCTTCTATGGAAAAGACTCAAATGAAGTAGGAAATATAGGTGATAAGACAAATGAAGAAAAATAAAATCATTCTAGTTTACACCATATCAATCCTAGTCCTAATAGGACTCATCCTCTATTCAGCAAAAACAGGCTCCATAGAAATGACCTTTGGGAAATTAATAAGAGGCTTGTTCATAGAATATGATCCCGACGTAGCAACAATATATGACCTTAGGTTTCCAAGAATAATAATATCAATACTAGCTGGAGCAGCCCTAGCAACATCGGGGGTTCTCTTACAGGCAGTAATGCAAAACCCTCTAACAGATCCAGGCATAATAGGTATATCATCAGCGGCAAGCCTATCAGCAAGCCTTGTAATGATATTATTCCCAGGTCTATATGCCTTTAGCCCACTTTTTTCAGTAGTGGGAGGACTCCTTGCCTACCTCTTAATATATTCACTAGCCTGGAACGGAGGATCCAACCCAATAAAACTAATACTTGTAGGTGTAGCACTTAACATGACCCTAATGGGAGTAAATGAAGGAATAAAATCCATGATGGGGGGCAACCTCACAAACGTTCAATCAATTATAGAAGGTAATGTAGCTCAAAAAACGTGGGCAGATGTAAAAATAATGGCAACTTATGGAATCCCCTTCCTAATAATTTCACTCTTTACCATAAGGACAGCAAACTTACTTCAATTAGAAGACCAGACGGCAAAATCTTTGGGAGTTAATGTAAATAGAGATAGGTTTATCCTAGCTCTTATAGCAATAATATTGGCATCAATATCTACAGCTATAGTTGGAGTAATAGGTTTTTTAGGTCTAGTAGTACCACACATAGGAAGAATAATTCTTGGCTCAAACCACAAGAACCTAATACCCTACTCCATGATACTGGGAGCAATAATCCTCCTCTTATCAGACACCTTGGGGAGAGTAATAGCCTACCCTTACGAAATAAAACCATCAGTAGTAATGACAGTAGTGGGTGGAATATTCTTTATAGGCCTATTAAAAGTAGGAGGGAAAGATTATGGAAATTAATCACTTATTTTTCGCCTATGACAAGAATATGGTTATAAAAGACTTAAATCTAAAAATAGAAAAAAATAAGATCACAACCCTTCTAGGTGCCAATGGCTGCGGCAAGTCAACTCTTTTAAAACTAATAACAAGAGTGGAAAAACCAAAAATGGGTTTCATAAGTCTTGATGGCAAAAATATAAAAAATATAGAGAGAAAAGAATTTGCAAAAAAAGTTGCCATAGTCAGACAAAAAAATCAAATAGCAGGCGATATTAAAGTTGAAGAACTTGTTGCCTATGGAAGAAATCCCTATGTAGGCTTTATGCAGAAGCCAAGTCAAGAGGACAAAAATAAAATAAAGGAAGCAATAGAAGTTTGTGGCTTAGAAGAAATAAGAAAAGAGAGAGTAAACTCCCTATCAGGCGGACAAGTCCAAAGGGCGTGGATAGCCATGGCAATAGCACAAGATAGCGAGATACTTCTCCTGGACGAACCCACAACCTACTTAGATATCAAATACCAAATAGAAATTTTGAAACTAATAAGAAATTTGAATAAAAATCTAGGCAAGACAATAATTATGGTTCTTCACGACATCAACCAGTCCCTAGAATATTCAGACACCATAGTTGGAATGATGAAGGGAAAAATCGAATTTCAAGGAAAGGCAAGCCAAGTCTTAACAGAAGATAAGATAAGCAAGATCTACGACACAAAACTAAAAATAATAGATATAGAAAATAAAAAATATGTATTTGCAGAAGATTAAGGAGGAAAAGTGAAAGGACTAATAATTTATTCATCAAAGACAGGAAACACAAAGAGAATGGCAGAAAAAATTTATGAAGTCTTAAAAGATGAACACCAGATGACTATAAAAGACATAAGAGATGCACCTGAAGTAGAAAAATTTGACTTTATACTTTTGGGAGCTTGGATCGATAGAGGAAGCCTAGAGCCAAAGGCACTAAAAGTCCTAAAGACCATCAAAAATAAAAAGCTTGGATTATTTGCAACACTTGGAGCAATGCCAGACTCAGAACATGGAAGGAAGGTGATAAAAAACTTAGAGAATCTTTTAATAGACAGGGACTCCTTGGGACAATACATATGCCCAGGTCTAGTAGACCCCAAGATGATAGAAAAATTAAAAGGAATAAAAGGAGTGATAGTACCAAAGAAGATTAAAGAAAAAATGATAGACACAAGCCTTGCATCAAGAAAGGCAACGGAAGAAGAACTAGAAGCAGCAGCAGACTACTTCTTTGAAAAAATTAATTAATTTATAAAAATTAGTGGGTGTATGGGTGGGATTAGGAAAGTACGTTTATAACTTTTTAAAGAACTAGATACTAGTAAAAAAATAAAAATCTCATAAAATTTCAATAAAACAAATAGATGAAAAATGTTTTAATGATAGAGTAAAGAAGATTTTTAAGTAAAAAGATAAAAAAAGAAGGTGGTTAAAAAATTTGAGGACTAAATAAGCTGACGAGTAAGAATGTAGGCATTTGTATTTTTAATGGTAAGAGAGAGGAGCTGAAATGAAAAAAATTAAAAGTTTCATATTTTTTAGCTTATTAATCTTTATATTAACTGGTCAGACTTTTGCAAAAGCAAAGCTTGACTACAGGAATTTGCCAGATGGCGAATATAGTGTAAAGATTGAAGTTAGGAAGAATGGAAAAACATCATTATCTATGATGGATGGAGCTGTGGAAAAGCCAGCAAGTATTGTAGTTGAAAATGGTAGTTATTTTCTCAAGTTTAAAATGTTACCTTTAACGCTTGATGAATATGGGGCAACAGGATATTTAGGAGATATATATTATTTAAATTCTAATGATATTTTTGCTAAAGTTAATGTGCTAGATTATTATGATTATGAAGATGAACTATCTCAAAAGTATAAATTGAAATATCCAAAAAATATTATGTATCCTATTGATAAGACTAAACTTGAAAATATTCAAGAAACAAAAGTTAGAGTATTTGTTCCAGTAATGGAAGAATTCGGTGAAGAAGGAGAAGAAATGGGGACTCAATATGCAAGACCAACTATATATTGGGACACTCTTCAAGAAAAAGATTCAAACGAATTTGTAAATATCAATTTAGCGGATACAAAATTTGCACAACCAAAACTAAGGAAGATAGTTGACCAAGTTGGAAAAGTTGTTGAATACCAAGGGAAAAAATACTTGTATATTAACTTCTTCAATTTAAAACTTGATAGCAGTGGCTATGATGATGGTACAAAGACTTTGGGATATTCCTACGGAGAAGACCAAACACGTTATAGCTTACAAAGTAAGGTAATAGAAGAAGGAAAAATTGGTGGCAAATACCAACTATCAGAAGCCTATATTCCAATAGATGGGGCTGAAGAAATTTATCTTTATGGTAAATTCCAAACAACAAAGTACAAACAAGAAAGATATGAGCAATCTGCTAAAATTAATTTAAGCCTATTGACACCAGTAAAATCCGATTCAGATGACTTAAAACTTGAATTTGTAAAACAAGATGATGTAAGCGTAAAGAAAAATAAGTCTAATAAACTTCCTTATGATTTCAATATCGGAGGAGTCTTATATTCACCTTACACATCAATAGATGGAAACAAGTTTAGGTTAACAAGAGATGGTGAAAATGTAAGGTTCATATTTAAGAAAAACTCATTCCTTACAAGTAGTATAAGAAATATTAAATATACTCTCGATGGAAGTGAACCTAATGAAACTTCCTTTGATGCAGACTTAAGTTTTTACAATCAAAGTAAGTTTCATGAAGACTCTTATTATAATGTTGAGATTGATCCCCTTAATATGACAAATATATCTTCTATGGGTGGAAATGTAACTTTAAAGGTAAAAGCCTTTGATAAAAATGGTATAGGTGTAGGCAATACCCAAACTTATGTTATACCTTACGACAAGGAAACTATATCAGAAGTTAAGGGAGATACTATGCCAGGTCTAGGATGTCCTATGATTTTAAGCACGGGTAAAAAAGCTGCATTACCAAAGGATTCAATGATATATGCAGAGGAATTATCAGACTACAATATGCAGGATGAATTAAACTATCTTGCAGAAGAAGAGGGGATTTATAATCCAAGCCTTGTAAAGCTAAGCCTATATGATGGCAATAAGCCTTTAGAATTAAATTATAATGGTTCATGGAATGCCAATGTATGCCCTCTTGCCACAGTAAAGTTAAAGGGAAATAATTTAGGAAATTATTTCGCTTATGAATATAAGAATGGTAAGCTAATTCCATTGGCATCAATGGCAAGTTCAAGGGAACTTATATTTAATATTTCAAGTAACCAAGGATATTATGTTATTGGACAAGTTGATAAAAATAATATCAAGAAAATGGCAATAAATCTCTTGTCTAATAAGATCAAAGAAGCAGAAGCTTATTTAAACAGCG
The DNA here is from genome assembly GCF_040096015.1 of Peptoniphilus hominis (ex Hitch et al. 2025). Lineage (NCBI taxonomy): Bacteria > Bacillati > Bacillota > Tissierellia > Tissierellales > Peptoniphilaceae > Peptoniphilus > Peptoniphilus hominis (ex Hitch et al. 2025). The sequence continues at coordinate 50,248 of NZ_JBBMFO010000001.1, forward strand.
GAGAAGTAAACCTATACTCACTTATCTTAGAAGGAGATATAGAAAAGGCGAAAAATGACCTTGAAAAATTTAAAACTTCTTATATCTGTCTAAGTGGAGTTGAAAAGATTGAAAGAACTATGAACTTAGCAAAATCTTCTGGAGATGAATCCCCAGAATTTTATAAGGAAAAGGCTAAGGTATTAGTCCAAGTAGTAAATGAAATATTAAATAAAAATATTTTAAATAAGTCTAGTGAAAATGAATTACAAGGGACAAGAGATGGTATTCAATATGCTATTAGTAATAATGACCTTAATAGGTTAAGGGATTCTATAAAAAATCTCGATAAGGCCTTAAATAATCTTTCATATAAGGGTAAGGGACAAGCTGTAAATATAAATATACTAAAGGAAAACTCTGATCAAAGATCTATGGCAAGTAATGTTTTTGAAAATCAAGGAAAATTGTTACAAATAGATGGGAAATATTATTTGGAACTTGGGTTAAAAACAATGTACTTTGGGAATATTAGAGCCCACTTACTTGATCTTGAAGTATTTGAAAATGGTCTAGGTACAAGGGTATTAAATCTTACTCCAATATCAAAGTTTTCAGATACAGGACTCCAAGGAGTAGAATTTTACAATAAAAAAATTCTTCTTGAATTAGGAAGTAGACCAAGTAGTGAATATTATATAAGAGTTAAAAATGATGCAATGGGAAATGCAAGACCTGTTGCTAGATTAACAATAAATTATTAAAAGGAGATAATAAAATGAAAAAAATTTCAAAAAATTTAGTAGTTGCGGGCTTAGGCCTTGCAATAATAACAAGTGGTTCTGTTTTTGCAGAAGGTGGCAAGGCATTAAGTGATAATAATAGTTTATTTAGTGGAAATCTTATAAAAGAAGCTTCATTAGGAGATAACTATTTAGATTATAAAAATCTTCCACAAGGTGAATATAATGTTGAAATGAAAATCATGAACTCTGATCCAGACAAGAAAGATAAGCCATCTATGATGAATAGAGGAGTTGTTAGTAGTAAAGTTGAAGTGGATTCAAATGGACAATATTGGCTTCATATAACTATGACAAAGATTAAGAGAACAATAATACAAAAAGGAAAAAAACATACACTCGAAGGATATATGGAAGACCTTAAATATTTTGATAAAAACCAAGAACTAAAAGATGCAGAAGTATTGTCATGGCAAAAAGATCTAAGAGATTTACAAGATCCTGAATCAGGGCTAGTTAATTATCCAAAAGAAGTAAGGTTTAAAATTGATAAACCTATTAATAAAATTCAAAGTATTAATATAAAAGTTCATGCTAGTGTTATGGAAAAAATTATGAAAGGAATGGGGACACAAGATGCAATTTCAACAATAAATTGGGATAAGCTTAGTGTTATTAAATAAATATGAGAAAATTTAAAAATATTTTTATACTAGTTCTTGTATCAGTTCTTTTGATAACATCTGTCCCTGTATTTGCAGAGGAAGCTACTGATGATATAAAGCAAGACATCAAACAATATTTACAAATAGTTGATCAAATAGATCCAAACCTGAATCCAACATACCTAAACATAATAAAGGAAGGAATAAAATCCGCATCGAAAAATTATGAAGAGGAAAGTGATGAAGAGAAATTAGATGATATAAGGAGTGCTGTACGCACTAACATATTGAACTATTTATTTTATAGGATTTCTATGTTAAGAGGAACTGAAGTCTTTGATGAGGCAAATGATAAGAGAACAATAGAAGATAAGGAATTATATGATTTAGTTTCAGAATTTAAAAAAGGAGACAAGCCATATAAGGATACAAAGGAAATATTTGATCTTATTCAAGGGTTAATAAGAGAACAAGCAGCTCTAATGGATAGAAATTCTTCAAAATTAAATCTTTCAGCTAATGAAATAAATCTAAAAACAAGGGAGTTTTATGAAAAAACTAATAAAATAGTTGAATTAATAAAAAAGGCTAATGCGACTACAAATAGGAGTACAGTTGTTCCTTTTGATAAGTTAGAAGAAAATAAGACTTATCTTGCAAATATTATGTCATATCATACTGTAAGAGATCAAAAATCTATGTCGGATGCGGCAATTGGGGAAATTGCAAAATTAATAAAAAAATCTGATGGGAAAATATATATTCAGATTGAAATGAATCCAATTGCTATAAGTATGTATGATGCTTGGTTTTCAGGTTATCTCTTAGAGTTGAGACACATAAAAGATTTTGATAAAAGAGCTAAGGATAAAGAAAATTTTGAAAAAGCTAACTGTTTAAAATATTATGATTACACAGATGAATTATGTGAAAAATATGGAAAAGATATGAAGTATCCAAAGATTTTGGAGTTTCCGTATGAAACAAAAAATTATAAGAGATATTGGGGAAAAAGATATCCAAATTTAGCAGAAAATAAATTTAAAAACACAATTCCAGCACAAGTAGAAGTCTTTGTGCCTATTATGCAAGAGTTTACAGATGTAGCAGACATTAGTAATTATACTGGTGATCCAGACGATATCAATGCCGCTTATAAATTTGATTTTGAGCAAGATGATAGAGACGGAATGGGTAGTCAGTATGCTATTCTAAATATTTTTTCTGATTCAATAGAAGAATATAAAGAGGGAGATAAAGCGACTGTAGAAACTACTTTAACTAAGGCAAAAGCAATTAACGAAACTAATAATAACAAGGAAGCATATAAAGACTTGCAAAAAATAATTAGTGAAGTTGAATCTAATTTAGATAGACTTATATTTACAAAAGATGATGAGAATGATTACATTTCAAAGCTTAATGCAGCTATGTCTAAGTGCAATAAGACAAGTGAGGAAAACTTAGAAGTACCTATAAAATTATGGCATGGATATCAAAACAAACCATCAATGGGTAATGGTGCTTTAGTTCAAAAGGCAAAAATTACAGAAGAAAATGGTAAGACTTATATGACTATAAAATTCAAAGCCCTAAGAAAAAAAATAAATGGACTTGATCTTATAGGTCATCTTGAAAAGTTATGGATCTATGAAAATAATAATTTTGATTCTAATGCTAAAGAAGTTACTGATGTTACAAAGGTAAAAGAAATAGGCTTAGATGGGACTGTAAAGGAATATCCTTCCTTATTAAAATTTGAAATTGATCCTGAACTTGCGACAAAGGACGGAGAAATTTGCGTTAAAGTTTTTGTAGATGCAATGGAATTCATTGGTAAAGGAATGGGGACTCAAAATGCTAAAATATTAGTTAATGGGTCCCAAGCAAAAGCTTGGACCGGATGGGGAGATGAAGATCAACCTACACCTACACCGACACCAACACCTACACCTAATGTGCCAAGTAGGGAAGATGTTGTAGATGCTTTGAAAAGATATGCCAACTTAGGCGGACCTCAATACACTTATCAAAGCAACATGATGTATGTTAACGCATATAATTCTTTAATGAGTTTATTGACTAAACCTAATGCTACGGACATGCAAGTAAAATTTGCCATTGATAATTTAAAAGCTGCTGCGGCAGGACTTACATTAGATACAAGTAAGCCAAATAATTCTGGCAACAACCAAGGTTGGGGCAATAACAACCAAGGTTGGGGCAATAACAACCAAGGTTGGGGCAACAATAACCAAGGTTGGGGCAACAACAACTCTGGCTGGGGTAACAACAATCAAGGCTGGGGTAACAACAACCAAGGTTGGGGCAACAATAACCAAGGCTTGGGCAACAATAACAAAAACAACCAAAATAACGGCCCAGTTACAGTTCAATATGAAGTTCCAGTAGAAGTTCTTCATGCTCATCAAAGTGGTTACTCAATGGCAAATGCGGCTATTAATCACACTGCTAGAGTAGAAGAAAGGGATGGAAAATTCAGATACAGTGTTAATTTCCATGCTATCCAAAGAGATTTCGGCGGCAAAACTTTGACAGGCAACTTAACAAATCTGTTTATCATTGATGGCAGCAAGTACAGAGCGGATCAATCAGGCAACACTTGGTCATGGACCATGAACGGCAAATATGACAGAGTAAACGTTGCGGTTTGGGTAGATGCTATGGATGAAATAGCAGGCAAAGGTCCGGGAGGAGGAGAGCAGAATGCAATCCTATCCTTTAACTGGAACAATGCAAGAGAAGTAGGAAGAGTTGGTGGAAATAACAACAACCAAAACCAACAAAATCAAAATCAACAAAACCAACAAAAGCAACAAAATCAAAATCAACAAGCTGTTCAAAATAATAATACAAACAACTTTACAGACACAAGCGGACACTGGGCTAAGACTGCTATTGACTATGTTGTAAGCAAGGGATACTTCGCAGGCCTAAGTAATACAGAATTTGGTCCTAACAAGTCTATAACAAGAGGACAATTTGTAAGTGTTCTTGGAAGGATGTTAAATGTCAATGTAAATGACTACAAGGATCAAAACTTTAAAGATGTTAAGTCAGGAATGTACTACAGTCCATACATCACATGGGCAAATAAAGTTGGAATAGCATCAGGAGTAGGACAAGGAAACTTTGCACCTGATAAAGAACTAACTAGAGAAGAAATGGCTGTGATGATGACTAAATTCTTAAAGGTTTCAGGCAAGAATCTTAATGCAAAGGGCAAGACTAATGCCTTCAAAGATGAAGATAAGATTCAAGGCTGGGCTAAGGATTCTGTAAAGGAAATGGCAAGACTTGGAATAGTAAGTGGTATGGGCGATGGTAACTTTGCTCCTAAGTCATCATTTACTAGAGCACAAGTTGCACAAGTCTTATACAATATAGATCACAATTAATTATTTAAACAGGGGGCAGTCTTTGATTGTCCCCATATAAGAGGTGTAAAATGAAAAAAATATTTTTATCAATAATTTTAGTTTTGGTTTTAATACCAACATTTAGTTTTGCAGCTACTAAGTATGAAGTGCCTGTTAAACTTGAAAAGTTTGGCGAACCAGGTAAAGAATCCATGGGAAACCCATCACTTAGACCTACAGCTGAAGTTGTAGAAAAAGATGGTAAGTTTGCATACAAAATATATGCAAAGAAGATGGAATTTATGAATATGGAAGGAGAACTTACAAATTTATTTATCTATGAAGGTGACAAGGATTCTAGCAGAGTGGAAACGAAACAAAGTCCTTTATCAGGAGAGTACAACAAAGTACATGAATTTGTAAGGACTAGCCCAAAAGAAGATCAAATTCTTGTTGCAGTTTGGGTTGATGCTATGGATGCTATTGCTGGTGGTGGAAAGGGTTCAGGAGAACAAAAGGCTTACCTAAAATTTGACTGGGCTAATGCTAAGACCATGGAAGCTAAGGATTCTAAACTTGCAAGCAAGAAGGATGTAAAGACTGAAAAGTCTTCCCCTAACTCTGAGATAAAAATTCTTGTTTCAGATAAGGAAATAAAACCAGAGACTCCCGCTTACATTGAAAATGGTAGGACAATGGTTCCCCTAAGGTTTATCTCTGAAGCTCTAGGCGAAAAAGTTGATTGGAAGGCTGATACAAAAACTGTTCTCATTGGAGACAATAAGGCAAGCCTTGTAATTGGAGAAAAAGAAATTGAAGCTAATGGAAAGAAAATTGCAATTGATTCTCCAGCAGTTATTAAGGACTCAAGGACTTTTGTACCCCTAAGAGCAATTTCTGAAATATTAGGATCTAAAGTAGATTGGGATTCTTCAACAAGAACTGTAAAGATAAGCAAATAATTTTTATAGATCTCCCATAATAATTATTATTATGGGAGTTTTTTGTAATTAGAATCCCCCCAGTTGGACCGGGGGTTCAATTTAGTTTTAGCGATGAAAAACAAATAAAAAAATACCTCCGTGTTAAAATAAATTTGTGGTTTACCAAAACACAAATTAACAGGAAGTATTTTTATGAATTTAAATCATACGCATAGTTTATCACACACAAAATGGAATTGTAAATATCATATAGTATTTGCAGCAAAATACAGAAGAAAAGTATTTTACGGAAGTAAAAGATTAGAGATAGGAGCAATTTTAAGAGAACTATGCAGTTGGAAAGAAGTTAATATAATAGAAGCAGAAGTATTTCCAGATTATGTGCACATGTTACTAGAGATTCCTCCAAAATTGAGCATATCAAGTTTTATGGGATTTTTAAAAGGGAAAAGTAGCATAATGATATATGAAAAATGTGGAAGTCTAAAATACAAATATAGAGGAAGACAATTCTGGTGTAGAGGATATTATGTAGACACAGCAGGCAAGAATACAAAAGCAATAAAAGAATATATACAAAATCAACTTAAAGAAGATGAATTAAGTGGTTAAATAACAATGGATAACACAGACCCCTTCAGGGGTAAGCAAGTAAAAATTGCGAGTGGTAAACCACAGGCGCCCTTGAGGCGCAGCTAGCAATAAAGGTCCTTTGGACCGCATAAGCAAAACCACCGGCTACGACGGTGGATTTTTATTTAGTGTTTTTTAAATCTACACTATTTCACTGTATGAAAATTATTTAAAAGCATTGACAAATGGTGGATTATTAAATATTATAATCTAAGAATATGAAATTTTTCATCAATTTAAATTAAATAATTTTTTGGAGGTTTGAAGTGAAAAATAAAAATAATAATTTAGAAAAGACAGCTGAAGTTTTAAAAGTAATGGCGCATCCCGTTAGGCTTAAAATTATTAAAAATTTAATTGACAATGGTCCATGCAATGTTGGATCCTTACAAGAGAAATTTAATATTCCTCAACCAACTGTTTCATCTCATCTTGGTAAGTTAAAGAGAGCTGGAGTTCTAAATAGCGACAGAAATGGAACTGAAATTTATTATAAAGTTGATAGTAAGTTCATATTGTCTCTTGCAGAAGCCATATTTAATTAATCCCCTTAGTGGGATTTTTTTATGGAGTTTTTATGAAGTTAAATAAAGTCCAACTTGAAGCTGTGACATCCATTGATAAAGATGTCACTTTAATGGCAGGAGCAGGTACGGGAAAAACTAGAGTCCTAACCAGTAGATTTATAAATATAGTTAAAAATAATCATGATCCAAAGGAAATTTTGGCTATAACTTTTACAAAAAAAGCTGCAGAGGAAATGCTTGGAAGAATTTCTAAGGAGCTTGTGGAAGAGAATATTGATTTTGAAGAAAAAGATTTAAATATTATGACTATTCACTCCTTTGCCCTTGAAATAGTGAGGAATTATTCTTATTTAATTGGAATAAATCCAAATTTTACTATTTTAGATGATGGCAAGGCAAAAGAGATGCTAGAAAATGCTGTCAAAGTATCTTTAAATAATATTACAAGTAAAGAATTTCAAAAATATTTAATTGACTTTAAGACTAACCCCTTTGAGGAGAGAAAAGTATTTAGAGATTTATACTTAGATTTTCGAAATAAAGATTTAGATTTTTCAGATATTTTAAGTAGGAGCCTAAATTTTAATAAGACAAGCAAAAGTTCCAAGGAATTATTTTTACTCTTAGATGATTTTAGGAAAGTTAGCGGAAATAAGTTTAAAAAATTTTACGATGACAACATTGATGAAATTAAAAATACTGAAAATCTTGATCTTGAAATCTTAAACTCAATAGAAGATAATCTTGGTTCCGCAAGTAAGTATGAGAATAAAATTAAAAATATTGTAGATTTGATTCATGAATTAAAGAAAAATTTTGAGATAAAAAATAAGGAATATTATGAAATAATTATTGAAATTTTAAAAGAAATTGATAAAAATTATTCAAGGGAAAAGAGGGACATTAAGGCTCTAGATTACGACGACATTATTTCTTACACTCATTTAATATTAAGCGATGAAAGATTTAAGAAAAATCTTAAAGACAGGTATTCATACATATTGGTTGACGAATATCAAGACACAAATGAAATTCAAAATGAAATTATAAATACCTTTGTTGATTCAAATTTATTTATAGTTGGGGACCCAAAACAGTCCATTTATGCCTTTAGGGGAACTGACTTAAAGAGTTATTATAGTTTTTCTGACAAAATAAAAAATCGGGGCATTTCCCTTGTCATGAATAAAAATTATAGAAGTGATGGAAAAATTATTAATTTCATTAATTCCACCTTTGAAAACCTAATTGAGTCCTACGAGGAAATGGACTTTGATTTTGAAAGTGGCGGCGATGTCTATCAATATGACACCGAAGATAATAATGAAATTGCCGACTTAGTTTTAGACCTATTAAAAAAATTCGATGAAAAGGAAATTGCCATCTTATCTAGGAGCAATGCACAAATTAATGAAATAAGCAGAATCTTATCTCTTAGAAATATCTCTTTTAATAAGGGCGAGAGAAGCTTAGAGGAAATTGAAGTTTTAAAGGTGACGAAAAATATTCTCTCTAGCATTTATAGTCCAGAGGATTTTCTAAATACACTTTCTATTTTTAATTCACCAATTTTAAATTTCAATTTTAAAGATTTAGTTAAAATTTTAAACTTAGGCATTGATAAGACTTCAGCCCTTCTAGATTTAAAGTGTGACGATGAAAATATAAATAGTTTTATAAAATTCCTTAATAAATTAAAGGAAAAATCAAAAGTTCTTCTTTTTGATGAAATGATAGAGGAAATTATGAAGTATTTTTATGATTTAAAGACTCTAAAGAAAATTGATTGGGAATATCTATATAAATTTAAAGAAATTGCAAGAGATTATTTAGAAGAAAAACAAGAAGATTACAGGTCTTTTGAAAAATACCTTTTAACTTTGAGCTTTGATGATTTAGAAGAGGGAATAAATCTCTTAACTATACACAAGTCCAAGGGTTTAGAATTTGATGCAGTTATAATCTCACATATGGACAGGGGCAAAAAATTAGGTCAAGTGAGAAAAATTATAGTTGATAGAGAGCTTGGACTTGCCCTTAAATCTGATTTTTCTGACTACAGGTATAGAACTATTAATGAGAAACTAAGAGCTGTAGATAGGGAAGAGGAGAAGAGAGTTTTATATGTTGCCATGACAAGGGCAAAAAAGGAACTCATCCTCTTTGGGAATGTAAAAAAATACAAAAGTGATTCCTATTTTGATTTATTAGATAGGGACATAAAAATTAAAGATTATGAATTTTCTAGGGAGATAAAAGAAGATATACCAAAGAAAAAATACCCTTACCTTGATCTAGACTTAAATTTCGAAAATAGAATTAGAGAATATTACACTGTCACTGATTTTTTAAATTTCAAGAGAAGCCCTATAGATTTCTATAAAAAATATTTTTTGGGAATTGATGACTACACCTTAGGACAGGGCAAGCAGCAAGTTATGGATCCAAAAACTCTTGGAAGCATAGTTCATTTATTTGCACAGATTCACAGCAACAAAGATGCAAATAAAAATAATATAGATGAATACTTAAAGGAAATTTTTGAATATTACGAAGAAGAAATTGACGAGGACAAGTTAAATATTGCCAGAGAACTTTCACTAAACTACCTTGAAATGGAAGAGGAAAATATAATTGATAAGGAATTATTATTTTATTACGACCTGGAGGGATATTTAGTTAAGGGTTTTATTGACCAGGTGATAAAAATTGATGGAGACTATTATATAGTTGATTTAAAAACTAGCGACATGGACCTAGACTATATAAAGTCTTCTTACGAGAATCAATTAGTACTTTATTCAGCAATTTATGAAAAATTATATAAAGTTAAAGTAAAAGCTGCATATATTTTTGACTTAAGGGGTAAAAACAAAATAGATATTGAGATTAATGAGGAAAAAAGTAAACTTGTAATGGAAGAATTTTTAAACTACATTAAATTTATTAGATCTCATACTAATTATAAGGATTATTTAAAATTTTAAGGAGGAAATATGGATTATTCTAAAGAGTATCAAAAAAAATTAATTTCAGCTAAAGAAGCGGCAGCAATGGTAAGAGACAATATGTGGATTGACTATGCCTGGGCTGGTAGTACACCTGTTGCCTTTGACAAGGCTCTAGCAAATAGACTTGATGAATTAAACGAAATTTATTTAAGAGGTGGCGTACTTCTTTGGGAACCAGAAGTATTTAAGAAAGACCCTGAAGGACAAAAAGTTGTATGGAATTCTTGGCACGCAGGTGGACCTGATAGAGGTAGAATTAACAAAACGCCAGGTGGTTTCTATGCACCGCTTAGGTATTCAGAACTTCCTAGATGGTATAGGGAAAATTGTAAAGTTGATATAGCTTTAATTGTTACTCCTCCAATGGATAAACACGGAAACTTCAACTTTGGACTTAATGCATCTCACCTAAGGGCAGTTACAGAAGTTGCTGATAAAGTAATTATTGAAATAAACGAAAATATGCCAACTTGCCTTGGCGGTTTTGAACACGAAATAAATATTAAAGATGTTGACTATATTATCGAAGGAGAAAATCCTGAAATAGCAGCTCTTCCTAAGGGAAGCTTTGGCGAAGTTGACAAGAAAGTTGCTGAACTAATTGTAGAAGAAATTCCTAATGGCGCAACTCTTCAACTTGGAATTGGTGGAATGCCAAATGCAGTTGGATCTCTTATTGCTGATTCTGACTTAAAGGACCTTGGAGTTCACACAGAAATGTATGTAGATGCCTTTGTTGATATGGCTAAAAAGGGTAAAATCACTGGAGCAAAGAAAAATATTGACAGATTTAGACAAGTTTATGGCTTTGCTGCAGGCTCAAAGGATATGTATGAATATCTAAACTTTAATGCAGATGCAATGGCTGCACCAGTATCTTATACTAATGATGCTCGTATAATCTCACAAATAGATAATTTTGTTTCAATTAACAATGCCGTTAATATAGATTTATTTGGACAAGTTTCATCTGAATCTTCTGGAGCTCGTCACATCTCTGGAGCAGGCGGACAACTTGACTTTGTACTTGGAGCTTATTTATCTAAGGGTGGTAAATCCTTTATCTGTCTATCTTCTAAATTTATGAACAAGAAGACTGGCAAGGAAGAATCAAGAATTGTTCCAAATTTCGAAACTTTCTCAGCAATTACAGCTGCAAGACCAAACACACACTGGCTTGTAACTGAATATGGAAAGTTCAACTGCAAGGGTATGTCAACTTGGCAAAGAGCAGAAGGAATAATTAATCTTGCTGCACCAGAATTTAGAGAAGATCTAATTAAAGAAGCAGAAAAGATGAACATTTGGAGAAGAACTAACAAGAGATAATTTGAATTGAATAAAAAATTTGCCCTCTAACTTTATTGTTAGAGGGTTTTAATTAATTTACAACAAAAATTTCACATAAAACTTTATTATTTATCACAATAGAATTTTATACTTTACTAAAGAATTAAAAATAATAAAAATAAAAATTAATAAAAAATCTTTGCATAAAACAATAAACTATGGTATATTAAAATGTTTTTACTTTTTATAAATTCTCTGCTATACTAATAATAGGGATAATAGGAGGTAAAATATGTTTAATATTGGCGATAAAATTGTATATCCTATGCACGGAGCAGGCGAAATTGTTGCAATAGAAGAGAGAGAAATCCTCGGTAATGTGCACAAGTACTACATAATGAGATTACCTATAAATGAACTTAAGGTTATGGTGCCTGTTAAAAATGCTGAAGAAGTTGGAGTTAGAAAAATTTCTGACACAAAGACTATGGAAAATGTCCTAGAAACACTTTCTTCAGACAAAGAAATAACTATGCCAAAAAATTGGAATAGAAGATATAGATTTAATTTAGAAAAAATAAAATCTGGCGATTTAACAGAAATTGCCGACGTGGTAAAATGTCTGGAAAATTTAGACAGACAAAAATCTCTTTCAACGGGAGAGAGAAAAATATTGACAGAAGCAAGACAAATCATCGTTTCAGAGATGGCTCTTGTTTTTGATAAAAAAGTGGAAGAAGTTTCAAAATTAGTTGATCATGCCATTTTTGGTTAAGGAGGGATTTTTATTAGCAGGAACCGAAAAATTGTGTCCAAAATTTTTAAGGTGCTATTCACTTTAATAGGAGCACTATTCGGTATTTTCATCGTGTCTCTTTTATCAGACATGAAATTTGTAAAAGGTATTGGAAGCCAAAAAGTTGTGACAGTTGTTGCTGTCATTATTGTACTTTTATTTGCACTTATATTTTTTATACTTTCACCAAAGGTCTTTAAGGCCTTGGAAGATCTTTTGGCTATTTGGGAGAGAGAAATCCAAACAAAATCTTTTACAGAGGTAGTACTGGGCGCAGTGGGACTTATTCTTGGTCTCATAATAGCATTTTTAATTTCACAACCTATTTACAAGATTCCAATTCCCTATGTGGGTTCTGTAATTTCAATTTTACTCTATGGAATGCTGGGATACTTAGGTTTAAATATTGGAATGTCAAACAAGGACACTATTTCAGAAAAAGTTAGAGATTTATCTTCCTTGGCAGCAAAGAGAACAGCTAAGCCAAAGGAAAATATTAAAACTCGTGAAGGCATTCCAAAGGTCTTAGATACTTCTGTTATTATTGACGGAAGAATACTTGATATTGCAAAGATTGGATTTATTGAGGGACCTCTTGTAGTTCCAGTTTTTGTATTAGAAGAACTTCAACACATTGCAGACTCTGCCGATGCTCTAAAGAGAAACAGGGGCAGGCGTGGACTTGACACTGTTGCAGAAATTCAAGAATTAAAAAATGTTGAAGTTATAATCTACAAGGGAAAAATCGAAGAAATTTCTGAAGTTGATTCAAAACTTTTAAAACTTGCCAGCGACTTAGGTGGCAAAATCGTCACAAATGACTACAACTTAAATAAAGTTGCTAAGGTTCAAAACCTAACAGTTTTAAATGTCAATGAACTTGCAAATGCAGTTAAGCCACTTTATCTGCCAGGCGAAGAGATGAAAATTCTAATCGTAAAGGAAGGCAAGGAACAAAATCAAGGGCTTGGTTATCTTGACGATGGCACAATGATTGTCGTTGAAAATGGAAAGGACCTAATTGGCGAAAGCGTCAATGTAATTGTTACAAGTGCTCTTCAAACTTCAGCAGGAAAAATGATTTTTGCAAAACTAAAATATTAATTTTAAGAACTCTGTCTTTGGCAGAGTTTTTTTATTGATTGAATAAATATAATACTAATTTAACCAGTAAAATCATTAAAGCGATTGTAAACAAAATAATTATTTGCAAGCTTACAAAGATTTTTTATTTGACTATATAAAAATTTTGTATTATTATTTTAGCATAGATAGGGGGAATAATAATGAAACTATTTTTACCCGGTCCTGTGTCAGTTCGCAGTGAAGTTTTAAAACAATTTGAAAAACCTGTAATAGGACACAGAACTAAGGACGCATCAGAAATTCAAAAGTCAATTATAATAAATATGCAAAAAGTTTTTGGAACTAAAGAATATATTTTAATATCAACATCTTCAGGCACTGGACTAATGGAAGGAGCTATTAAGTCTTGTACAAAGAAGAGGGCATTGATTTGTTCTTTAGGTTCCTTTGGTGAACTTTGGCAAAGACTTGGTCTTGAAAATGGAATTGAGACAGACATTTTAAAGGCTGAGCCAGGTGAAGCTACTGAGGCAAATAAATTGGAAGATCTTTTAAAGAAAAAGGACTATGATTTTGTGGGTATCACTCACAACGAAACATCATCTGGTATTTTAAATAGCCTTTCTGAACTTAAAGCAGTAATTGAAAAGTATCCAGACATTATTTGGGCTCTTGATACAGTAAGTTCAGCTGGCGGAACTCCCATTGATCAAGATAAGTATGGCATAGATATTGCTATTACATCTTCACAAAAGTGTTTGGGCCTTGTGCCTGGTCTTAGCTTTGCATCTTTTTCAGAGAAGGCTGTTCAAAAGGCAAAGACAGTAGAAAATAGAGGTCACTATTTAGACCTTCTACTTCTTTATAATTATTCCAAGGAACATGACTACCAATACCCATCAACTCCTGCCATTTCAAATATGGTTGCAGCAGAGTATCAACTGGACTATATAATAAATGATGAGGGCCTTGAAAATAGGTTTAAGAGGCACTCAGAGATGTCAAAATATTTTAAAGAATGGGCAAATAAAAATTTTGAAGTTTTTGGAGACGAAAAATATTTATCACCAACAATTACTTGTGTTAAAAATACAAAAAATTTAGACTTCAAAAAGTTAAATCAAGAATTTCTTGATAGAGGCATGGTAATCTCCAATGGTTATGGACCTATGGCTGATAAAACTTTTAGAGTTGGCCACATGGGCGACACATCTTTAGATGACATGAAGGAGTTTACTAAAGCTTTCGATGAAATTTTAAAAAAGTTAATATAATATTATAAAATATCTTGCTTAAGGCAGGATATTTTTTTGTATAAATTTAATAAAAATCGCATTTATAATTAAGTTTTTGTTACAAATGCAAAAATTCTTTGAGAAAATACTTTTATTCCTTTATACTTTTTATGTAAGCGAGGTTGATGAAATGAATAAAAAAAGAATTAGTCTTGTAATGCTTTTATTTTTAATGACTATTTCAACTAATGTATTTGCAGCAAATAAATTATTATTTCAGGAGCCCATTGCTCCAGGTGTTGTAAGGTACAAGTATGAAGTCTCTAGAGATAAAAAGAATGCACAGACAAATGTAGTTACAGTTGATTTAAATAATCCCTATATAAAAATTAATACAGTTGCAGGCGGAGGAACTTATACTAATAAGGCAACTGTGTCTCAAATGGCTGACAGAACTAATGCCGTTGCTCTTGTAAATGGAGATTTCTTTACTATGCAACTCCAAGGTGTGCCACTAGGTGCATCTATAATTGATGGAGATATGAAGTCATCTCCTGCAGTTTTGACAGACATTTGGTCCTTTGGCATTGATGAAAATAACACTGCCTTTATTGACAGCACAAAATTTGTGGGAAGTGTAACAGCTCCCAATGGAAAATCTTACCCAATTGATGGACTAAACAAGACCTTTTACTGGTACCAACCATCTAAGGAATATTCTCACGAATCAAAAATTCAAATGTATAACTCCTTCTGGTCTTCAAAGTCTAGGGGAGATAAAACAGCTGGCGAAGTTCTTTTATCAGAAGACAATGTAGTTGAGCAAATTGTCTATAGAAAAAATATTGACATGAAAATTCCAGAAGGAAAGAAAATTTTACAAGTAAGCGGTGGATCTGAAAGATTTATGCGTGAAAATGTAAAAGTTGGAGATAAACTTCAAATTAATACTAATATTGAGCCCAATAGAAATTGGAAAATGATGATTGGCGGTCACGCACTTCTTGTAGAAAATGGTGCTATAAAAAAATACACTAAAGATGTCAATTCAATTGGCGGAGTGAGAGCCAGAACTGCTGTGGGCATAAGCCAAGATGGAAAAACTGTCTACATTGTTTCTGCTGAAGGCAGAACTAATAGGTCTCCTGGCCTTTCACTAAATGAGTTGTCTCAGTTTATGTTGGACCTTGGTGCCTACAAGGCAATGAATTTAGATGGTGGTGGTTCAACTGCCATGGCAGTTAGAAATTTGGGAGACTTAAAGAGAACAAGAGTTACTAATCCTGAAAGAAATGCTGGTGAAAGAAAAGTTGTCAATGGACTTGGAGTTTTCAACACAACTACTAATACTGGCATAATTTCTGATGTAAAATTTGAAAGTGATTTAAATACAATTGTAGGAGAACAATTAAATTTAAAATTAAAATCAGGCTGGGATGAATTTTTAAATCCAATTGATATCAAAGATAGAGCTTATACAGTGACTGATAATTCTAACGGAGCAAATATTTTAAATGGCTTATCCTATCTTTCTTTGACACCAGGCAAATATAATTTATCTGTGATTACTGATAAGGGCGAAAATATTAATAAAGAAATTAATGTTGCAGACCTTTCTGCCTACACTAAATTTAATATTGATACAAAAAATAAAATTATCAAAAGGGGAATGACTTTAAGCCTTGACACAAGGGGCGAATACAATGGAAGAAAAGTAAAAATTTCTCCTAGAGTAATAAATTATTCCTTTGAAGACATGACAGCAAGTGTGGATCCAAATACTTTTAATATTAATATTCAAGACTATGGAAGAAATCCAAAAATAATTGCAAAGCTTGGCGACAAGACTTCGACTCTATCACTTTATGATGAAAATACAAAGCTCATTAAGATGAAAATTAACGATGTAAATTACAGCATAAATGGCGAAGCAAAGAAAATGGATGCTAAACCTTTTATTAAGAATGATAGAACTTTAGTGCCACTAAGATTTATCGTGGAAGCCATTGGTGGAGAAGTAAATTGGGATAATGACAATAGACTTGTCACTGTAAATAGCAAGGGAAAAACTATTGAAATTCCAATTGACTCAAAAACTATAAAGATCGATGGAAAAGATGTAAATATTGATCAAGCTGCCATAATTAAGGGCGACAGGACTTTCGTTCCAATTAGATTTATTGCAGAAAATTTGGACATGGTTGTTAATTATATTAATGATACTCGTGAAATTGAAATTTCATCTTTTGAAGATAAAAAAATAGAGAACAATGCTGACTTGACACAAGCCCTTGAAGAAAATAATGCAGCAACTAACAATTCACAAAAGGGACAAAATAATACAAAGAATACAAACAATTCACAAAATGCCAATGCTAATGACAATAAAAATAAGAATGCAAATAATTCTAAGGCTGCAAAAAATGCTGGCAATGTAAATACAACAAATAATGCAAAAGAAAATACTACAAATTTATTTAATTAATCTAATTAAGAAGAGGTCTCCTGAGGGAGATCTTTTTTTTGCAATAAAATAGGAACTCCCTTTTGAGAAGTTCCATAAATATTAATAAAATTATTTTTCTAAAATCATTTCTCCAATTTTATAGACATCGCCAGCACCCATTGTTACAACTACATCATCTTTTTTAATATTTTCTTTGATGAACTTTACAATATCTTCAAAGCCTGAAATATAAAAGGCATTGTCTCTGTGATCTGAAATAGCATCTCTCAAAGTTTTGGAGTGAATGTCGCCATAATCTTTTTCGCGAGCTGAATAAATATCTGTGATTATTATTACATCAGACTCGTCAAAGGAGTTAGCAAAGGCATCTAATAGAAGTTTTGTCCTTGTGTAGGTGTGAGGTTGAAAAATTGTGTAGAGTTTTCCCTTGCAGGCATTTTTAATTGCGTGAATGGATGACTTTATTTCTGTTGGGTGATGAGCATAGTCGTCCATAATCTTTGTGCCCTTGTAGTAGCCCTTTTCTTCAAGTCTTCTTTCCACACCCTTATAGTTTTTAAGTCCAATAATTGCATCTTCAAGAGGAATATTATTTACATAGGTTGCAGCAATGGCAGCAAGTGAATTTAAAACATTGTGTCTGCCAAGTACAGAAAGCTCAACATGACATATTTTCTTGCCCTTTAAATATAAATCATAAGTTGGAAAACCATCTTCTGAAAAATCTATATTTTTTGCCCTTAAATCTGCATCATTTTTTATTCCAAAAGTAAAGACCTTGCAGTTATCAATTGGAAATAGAGTTTCAACATTTTCGTCGTCAACATTTAAAATAACATAATCATCTGCGTGAAGATTATCTACATAGCCCTTAAAAGTTCTTATTATGTGGTCAATGTTGTCAAAATAATCTAAGTGGTCTTCGTCAATATTTAAAATAATTTCTGTAGTAGGGAAGTACTTTAAAATATTTGCCTTGTACTCGCAAGCTTCAGTTAAAAATAAATTTTCGTCGCCAATTTTAATGTTGCCGTCAATGTCTTTTAATTGGCCGCCAAGCATAATTGTTGGATTTAAATCTAGGTCTTTAATAATTTCAGTTATCATGGAAGTTGTAGTTGTCTTTCCGTGAGTTCCTGAAACTGCAATTGAATTTTTATAATTTTTCATAATTGCGCCTAAAAAAGTTGCCCTATCAACTAAGTCAATTTTTTCTTTAACTGCTGCCATGTACTCTTCATTGTCAAAGGAAATTGCATCAGTAAAAATTACAAGATCCATGTTTTCTATATGTTCTTTTTTGTGTTCATAGTAAATTGTGGCACCATTTTTTTCTAGCTTTTCTGTGTTTATAGAAGGCATTCTGTCACTTCCATAAACCTTATAGCCCTTATGGAGCATGAGCTCAGCAAGGGCAGACATGCTAATGCCACCAATTCCTATAAAAAATATATTTTTATACTTACTATCATCTATATTAATTTCAAACAATTTACTTCCTCCAATTCTTTTTAATTATAACACAAATTTTTACAAAGAAAGAAATAATAAGCCTGTAATTAAATAAATTATATAAAAAAATTTAATTAATTTATTTATTATGTATCAGACTTGTGCTATAATATGGTAAAGAAAGAGAGGATGATACTTGTATGAACATAACTGATGTAAGACTTCGCAAATTACCAACAGAAGGAAAGCTTAAAGCAATAGTATCTGTAACCTTTAATAATGAATTTGTGCTTCATGATATAAAAATAATAGAAGGAAATGAATCTTTATTTTTAGCAATGCCAAGCAGAAGACTTTCTAACGGAGAATACAGAGACATTGCTCACCCTATTAATGCCGAAGCTAGAAAAGAATTGGAAGATGTAATATTTAAAGAATATTACGCAGTAAAAGAAAAATTAGATTCAGAAGAAATGGAAAAACCTGAAGCAGAAGAAGTAACTGAAGAATAAGATTAAGAGAGCCCCGTGCTCTCTTTTTTAATAGAAAAACCCCAAAAACTTTTTATAGTTTTGGGGTTATTTTTTTGAATTTATTAAGTTTAATCCATTTGGCTTACATGGACAAGTTCTCCATGTCTGTAATAATATTTTGGAAGTCTTCTGTTAAAGTGGGTGATAAAAGAAGTTTCACAGTCGCCAGAAAAGTGACATATATCTCTAATTTTAATCTCTTCTTCGCCTTGCCTTCCAACTAATACAACTTCGTCGCCAATTTTACAATCCACTCCAGTGGCATCAACCATCATTTGGTCCATACATATTAAGCCAATTTGTTTACATCTCTTTCCATTTATGAGAACTTCAATTTTTTCTGACAAAATTCTTGGAAAAGCATCGGCATATCCAAGGGGAAGAGTGACAACCTTAGTGTCTTTGTCGCACTTAAAAAATCTTTCATAGCCAACAGTTTCGCCAGATTTTACTTCTCTTATAGCTGCAATTTGCGCCTTAATTGAAAGAAATTCCTTTAGTCCAAATTCTTCAGGGAGCTTTTCACTATCTGTATATCCAAACTGTATTATTCCAGGTCTTACCATATTTAAGTCGTATTCTCTGTGATATAAAACAGAAGAAGAATTTGCAATATGTTTGTATGTAAAATTGTAGCCAAGATCCTCGATTTCTTTTATAAAATTTGTAAAAGTTGTAAACTGTCTTTTTGTAAATTCTGGATCAGATTCACTGGCAGCAAAGTGAGAAAAAATTCCTTCAACAAAAATATTTTCAAGCTCAAAAATTTTTTTAACTTCCTTTAATGAATTTTCACCTGGAATAAAACCAATTCGTGACATTCCACTGTCAACGGCAAGGTGAAGCTTAGCAATTTTATCTAAGTCCCCTGCAAGCTCATCTAATTTTAGAGCATCTTCAAGTGTATAAATAGTTAGGGTGATTTCATTTTTTACTGCATCTTCAAAGAGATGGGCAGGTGTGTAACCAAGAATTAAAACAGAAGTGTCTGGGAACTCTTTTTTAAATCTCAAAGCTTCACTTAAAGTTGCAACACCGTAAAACTTTATGCCAAGTTCTCTTGACACATAGGAAAGGGGAATGGCACCAAGTCTATAGGCGTCACTTTTAACAACGCTCATAACTTCAACTTTATCTGTCACTCTTTTTTTTATTTCTTTAATATTATTTTCAAAATTATCTAAATTTATTTCAATCCAAGCAGGTCTTGTCAAAAAATCCTTCATGTTATTTTCCTTTCAAACGAGAATTTCTTTTAACATTATATCACAGTAGATGAATTAAGAAAATTTTTTGCATAAAAAAACTGCCAAGAGGGCAGTTTAATTTTAATATTCCTTGTCAACAAGTAAGATGTTTAATATTACGGCTACAATAGTTCCACCAGAAATGCCTGATGAGAAAAGTGCGGCTATTAAGCTAGGGAGTTTCGCCACTATGTCAGGTCTCATTGTAATTCCAATTCCAACCCCAATTCCTCCAGCTATTATCATAATATTTTTTGTAGAAAATTTTGCCTTGCTAAGAGCTTGCATACCTGAGCCTATAATTGTACCAAACATAAGAATTCCAGCTCCACCAAGAATTGGTGTAGGCATAATGGAAACTAGAGTTGCAAATTTAGGGCATAAACTCATGATAATCAAGATAAAGGAAGAATAAAGAGCGACCTTTTTTGAAGCACACTTAGTAAGTGGTATTAGTCCAACATTTTGGCTGAAGGTTTGAGCTGCACCTGAACCAAAGACTGGAGAAAGCATAGACCCAATGGCATCAGCTCTAACACCACTTGCAATGTCTCCATCAGATAAGTCAACTTCGCACACTGTTCCCAAAGTTTTCATAACTCCTACAGTTTCAATAATTGTTACGAGATAACCTGCAATAAAAGGAACTACAAATTTTAGATCAAACTTAACTCCAAAGGGAAAAATTTCTGGCATTCTTATCCATGGAGCTGCAGCAACTTGTGAAAAATCTACAAGTTTTAGTGGAATACAAATAATGTAGGAAATAATCATGGCTATAAAAACTGATGCCGTCGTTACAAAACCTCTGCCATAGTGATTTATAAAAATTATAAGTAGGAAAGTAAAGACAGCAATCCCAATAAAGAGTGGGTCGCCATAATTTTCTGCACCATAACCTCCTCCAACCCAGTCAAAGGCAACGGGCATCATTGTAACTCCAATTAGGGTAATAACAGTTCCTGTTACAACTTCTGGGAAAAATTTAAGAAGGGGCTTAATAAAAAAGCTTAAAATCAATTCTAAAAGAGCACCCATTATAGTTGCACCAAAATAACCTGCAAGTCCGCCACCCATAGTATTTATTACCGCATTGGCAGGTGGCACAAAGCCGAAGTCTGTTCCCATAATTGTTGGAAGACCAATACCAACCTTGACCTTGCCCTTAAATATGCCCTTAGTTTGAATAAAAGAACAGATACCAGAGGCAAGTAAAGCAGCAGAGATAAGTACAGAAGTCTCGGCAACATTTGTGCCAGCTATAGCAGCAATACTAAGTGGAACTGCAATAATTCCACTAAAGGCAGTCAAAATATTTTGAAATCCAAGTAGGGAGGATTTTAAAAAATTAGGCTTGTCATCAACTTCGTATTCAAGTTTCATTACATTGTATTCCTTCACAATAAACTCCTTTTTTAATATAATTATAACAAAAAGATTTTAGCACATAAGCATTTGTCATACAATAAAAGAAAGGAGCAAAAAATGTATTTTTTTGTAGCACTAGGTGGGGCCTTAGGTTCTGGTCTCAGATATTTTTTAAGTAATAAGATAAATAGTGGTGGAGATTTTCCCCTTGCCACCCTTATAATTAATGTAGTGGGAGCTTTTTTCCTAGCAATAATTGCCTTTTACGCTGAGAAAAATAAATTGGATCCTAGATTAATTTTATTTTTAAAGGTTGGATTCTGCGGAGGTTTTACAACTTTCTCAACTTTTGCCTTTGAAATATTTAATTTAGAAAAGAATGGGAATTTAAACCTTTCAATTTTTTACGCTTTAATTAGCATAATTTTATCGCTTATAGGAATTTACTTTGCAAGGTTTTTAATACTTGAAAAATTTTAAAATTATAATTTAAGAAATTTGTAAGAATTTTGTAGACTTTTTTGTAATTATTATTTGCTATTATAATGGCAGAGGAGGGATGTAATGGATAAATACAATATTTTAATTGCTGAGGATGACAAGGAAATTGCAAGGTCCATTGGAATTTATCTAAAAAATGAAAATTTTAATATTTTTTACGCCTATGATGGACTTGAAGCCCTAGAAATTTTTAAAAATGAAAAAATTGATCTTATAATAATGGACCTCATGATGCCAAATTTATCTGGCGAAGAAGCCATTATTAAGCTTAGAGAAATTTCTGTAGTCCCAATAATTATTTTATCTGCAAAATCAGAGGACACTGACAAAATTTTCGGACTAAATATTGGCGCTGATGATTATATTCAAAAGCCCTTCAATCCAATGGAGCTCATCGCTCGTGTAAAGAGCAATTTGAGAAGATTTTATGCCTATGATTTAAAGAATGACAGAAATTTTATAGAAATAGGCAGCATTAAATTAGATTTATCTCAAAAAATTGCCTATGTTGAAGATAAGCCAGTTGCTCTAACATCTATTGAGTTTAAAATTCTGGAGCTACTCATGAGAAATCCCAACAGAGTTTTTTCCATTGAAGAAATTTACGAGAGCGTGTGGAATGAACCAGCCATGGAGGCAAAGACTGTTACAGTTCACATTAGGCGAATAAGAGAAAAAATCGAAGTAAATCCAAAGAAGCCAATGTACTTAAAAGTCCAGTGGGGACTTGGATACAAATTTGAAGATTTGAGGCGAAAATAATGAAAAAAAATTCTTACAAACTTAGCTATTATGCTTTAATAATTTTAGCAATTTCAATTATTTCCATGTTGGCAGGATCGTTTTTATACACAAAAAATCCTGATTCTTCTTATAGAAGAGCCATGACAGAAAATAGGATTTACAATACTTTATATCAGTCAGTAAATGACAATGATGATTTTTATAGTAGTTATAAAGAATTTAAATATGCTATAAAGTCTTATAAGTTAAAGTATTTTGACCAAAATGGAAATGTTGTTACAGATCCAGGATTAATTGAAGCTCAAAAGAAGAAGGATGACCTAAAGGCAAAGGGACTTGACCCAAAGGACTATCTTGAAGATTGGATGCTAGACCAACCTGAAATTAAATCTGAATATAAAACTTTTTACCTAACTAATGAATATGAAAAAAATGAATTTGACCCACTAGAAATTGAAATGAGAAATAATGACTTTTTGATTACTGGTTCAATAATTAATGATAGTATAGTGATTGACAAAGTTCAAAAAAGTAAAAGATTTATAGATAGTGACTACAATTTTATTGACAAGTCTTTTAAATCGGATTTAAATGATGCCTTTAGAAAATTAAATAGTAGTAATAATATTAAAAATCTAAAGTTTGCTTATTACGCATCCTTAGATGATGAAGTTTTTAAAGAAATTGAAAGAGATGTCTTTAGGGACCAAGTCCAAGTGCAAATTGGAGTAAGTGTCTTAATTACAGCTGTCTTATCAGCATTATTAGGATTATTTATGAATGTGGAAAAAGTTGACGGCAGCGAATCCTTGAGAAAAGTTTTTAAGCTTCCAATAGAACTTGTGATCATTCTATTTGTAATATTTGCATTTTCCAGTGCAGGAATATCAAGCATGAATCATATATACAACAATTTGTATATTTTCTATTCATTGTACCTTATTGGTCTCGTAATTGTTTCACTAACAGTAAATTATTTTGTAATTCTTTTAAAAAGCATATTTAACAAGAATACAGAAAATTATCTTCTTAAAAATTCTTTAATTTATAGAATTTTTACTGGAGCGATTTCTGAATTTTCAAATGCGTCTGATGACAAGAAAAATATTAAAGATGCAAAGATTAAATTTACCCTAATTTATTTTGTAGTTTTCTTATTGTTGGCAATACTTAATATGATGTTTTCAACTATGTCTTACTATGCTCCTGAAAAAATGTTGATTCCAATGATATTATTTGGCATATTCATTTATTATATTTTGATGAAAAATATAAATGAAGTTGCAAGGATTTCCAGAGAGTCCAGTGAAATTGTTAAGGGAAATTATAAAAAGAACATTGAAAAAAAGGGTGGCCTTTATGATGGCATAGTCGACAACTTTAACAATATTGGAGAGAACCTAGACCTTGCCATTGAAGATGCAGTAAAATCTGAAAGATTAAAGACAGAACTCATTACAAATGTAAGCCACGACTTAAAGACTCCATTGACATCTATAATTAATTATTCTGATCTCTTATCAAAAGATGACAATACAGAAGATGAAGTTAAGGAGTATTCGAAAATAATAAATGAAAAGTCCAACAAGTTAAAGGTCCTAATCGAAGACTTGTTTGAAGTTTCAAAAGCAACATCTAACAACATTGAACTTGACAGGCAAGAGCTTGACTTTAATTCTCTTGTTCAACAGTCAATAGGAGAGTGGGAAGATAAAATTAAAGAAAATAACATTGAAATTATTTCAAATCTTCCAGAAGATAAGGTAATGCTTAACATTGATGGACAAAAATTCTCAAGAGTTTTAGACAACGTGTTCTCAAATATTTCTAAGTATGCCTTGGAAAACTCAAGAGTCTATGTAGATCTTTCAGAAGAAGGCGGAGTTAAGTTAACTATTAAAAATATCTCCAAGTATCCACTTAACATTTCCACAGAGGAACTTATGGAAAGATTTACTCGTGGAGAAAAGTCAAGAACCACATCAGGATCAGGTCTAGGACTATCAATAGCCTCATCCTTTGTGAGAGCACACGGAGCAAGCTTTGACATAGAAATTGACGGAGACTTATTTAAGGTTAGGATAGAATTTTAAAATAAAATTCTATAGGATTTAAAATAATAAGCTTAAAAGGATTTTAAAATACAATGCAGAAGAAAGTTCGGTTGAAAATTATTTCGCCGGACTTTTTTCTTTAACTTGACAAAGCTAAAGCAATAATATATACTCAAGATGAAAATATAAATATTAACAATAATAAATAACAAGAGGTGAGAAAATGGAACTATCAAATGGAGAACTTATGGTAATGGAAGTTTTGTGGGAGGGAGAGTGCCTAGATGAAAATGGAGAAATTCAAGCCCTAGAATTATCCAAAGTGTTAAAGGAAAAATATAATCTGGGTAAAACATCTTGCTACACATTTTTTGGCAGGCTCTTAGAAAAGGGTGCAATAACAAGAAGGTATCCTAAATACACAATAAAACCCATTGTAACAAGAGAAGAAGCCTTGCAAAAACAAAGAGAAGAAGCCATAGACAAATTATTTCAAGGATCCTTTATAAGTTTTTGCAGGACCTTTTTAAAGGACAATAAAATAAGTGAAGAAGAAATTCAAGAGATAAAAAATCTTCTTAAAGATTTTGATAAGGAAGAAAAATGAGAATAGGTATAGCTGGTTCAGCAGTCCTTTATAAAAGTTTAAAGTCAATTATAATATTAATTTTGATTTTACTCTTTAGAAGGAGATTAAACTTAAAAAGCACTAAGGGTAATATCATATTGTGGACTCTTCTTTTAATCTATTTAATATTTCCAAAAGATATTTTATTTAGCATAAAAACCTATGAAGCTTCAAAGTTTATAAAGACAATTTTCGCACCCTCAATTCTGATAAATCAAGCAGCAATTTACATAACCGATAAGTTCCCATCAATATCACGACTTAATAGGATAGTGGGATCAAGCTTAGTCATTAGCTATACTATCTATCAATTTATAAAATTTAAAAAAGCCTTAAGTAATTCTCTTGAACTAAAGGACAGGACTCATTTAAACAATTCTCTAAAAAAATTTAATATAAAAAGAGAAGTAAAAATCTATATAAATGATGAATTAGACACGCCTATAACTTATGGAATATTTAGACCCAAAATAATTTTACAACAAAGTATTTTAAAAGACTGGGATTTATTAGAACATGTACTTATTCACGAGTTAGTGCATATAGAGAGATATCATATTTTATTAAGTCACTTAAAAAATTTAATAATATGCCTTTATTGGTACAATCCCTTTTTAATACTTAGCTTACAATATTTTGAGAAAGATATAGAGATAAACTGCGACAAAATAGTTATAGAAAAAATAGGAGATAGCCAAGAAAATAGGAAAAATTATTGCCAGTCAATGCTTAAATTATTAGAAAGACAAAGAGAAAATGATAAATTTGTCTTAAATTTAAGCCCAACTAAGGAAAGGATGTTGACTATGAAAAATTGGAAAAAAACAATGTCAGGAACTTTTACTTTAATATTTTTATTATTCTTGTATATACCAGTGTTTACTAATGCTGTAGAAGTAGACGAAAATCAAGTTATATCGGATACAGAGGGAATAAAGGAAGTTTATGTAAATGTGGACAATAGGGTGGAAGAAATAACAGATGAAGAGTATGAAAACTTAGATTTAGATGAAATATTATTAAATGATGTTGACGAAAAATATGTTAAGAAAAAAGAAATAATACCAGCCTTTGAACATATAGATTATAAATTTAATTTCCAATCCTTTTATGAGGGTGATCAAAAGGGATTTACAATTAAAACAAGTGAGATGCATTCTAAAAAGGGGATAGATTATACTGTACTTATAGTAGAGAATGGCGAAAAAATATATGAATCAAGATTTAATGAGGGAAAGAATTTAAAAATTAGAGTTGATCGTGGATCTAATTATATAGTGACTATATTAAATCAATCAGTAAAACCTATAACTTATAAAATTAATATAAGTTTATGGCAAGAGGAGTAAAAAACTTATAAATAATAAAAAATATAGTATTAATTATATTTCAAAGTTAATAGGCATGAAAGTGTAAACTTATTTATTAATCCTTGAAAGGAGATACAGGTTGAGGACAAAACAGCTTTTAATATATATAATAAGTATAATAATATACTTAATTTTAGTTTATTTATTAAATAGACGCACCAATAAAAAAAGAATTATGTATGGAATTTCAATAATAAGTTTAATATTATTTGTTAGTCTGAAATTCTTAGGCAGTAAATATAATATTGACTTTTTAGGTTCCGATAAATTTATAAACACTTATCTAAATTTAATGTGCTTTATAATTAATATTCCAATATTATTTGGAGGATATAAAACTATAGATTTTTATTTTAGTAAGAAAAATTCCAAGGATAATAAGAATTTTATAATTAAAAGTATATTGATATTACTACTAATATTTTTTGTATATATTAGTTACACATGGTGGGGTATTGTATATTACTTTTTATTTTAAAAATATTGTGGGAGAAAGCAGTCGATTTAGCATAACAATAAATGCTAGAAATTTATAAAAGGAGGTGATATTTTGAAGAAAGGTTTAGCTGTTTTTCTTATAGGTTTGTCATTTTTTGCAGGATTTTTCGTAAATAAAACTATTGTAAAAGAGAATCAAGGCTTGACAAAAACTCAAATGGAAAAAATGATTAATCGAAAGATTTCTGATGATGAGTGGAAAAAAATGACTAGAGATGGTGAAGTAGAAATGATTGGTGGATCTGATGGACCTACGCAAATTTATACTGAATCAAACAAATAAGAAAATTGAAAAATAAGAAAGTTCGGTTGAAAATCATTTCACCGGACTTTTTAACGATTTACAAAAATAAAGTATTTTTATATAATAAGGTTGAAAAAACTGTTATGATTGATTAAGAAAAAGTTAAGAAATCGAATAAATAAAACGTCAATTATATAATTTGGAAAAGTAATAATTAGCTTATTGCTAAAAAAAGTGGAGGATATTTACAATGAAAAAAAACTTGCTTTTCAAAATTTCAATTGTTCTTAATATTATTCTCTTGTCCTCTACAATTATTTTACAGCAAAAACTACAAAATCCAATGGTTCCACTCTTGCGGGGGACTTATGTGCATTCCAATGGAGACTTTTATTCAATGTCTTTTGATACTGAGAAAAATGTCTATTATATCTTTTGCAATGGAAGTCTTATAAAGAAAGGCAATTTTAAAGAGGATGAAGACAAGAGGATATACAAACTAGAAGATAATAACTTTAATAAATATATTTTTTTAAATGGAAAGACCTTTTATTTTGCCATTTCGGAGGATAAGGTAATTAAATTTGAGAAGGAATCAAATGCAATAACTTTTTACGGAGAGTCAAAGGATTTTGAATAAAATTTTATTTTAATAATAAAGTTCATAGATTTAAGAAGAGGCGAAATAATGGAATTTATTATTTTTATTTGCTTTATGATTTTGCTTTTATATTACAGAGCAAAGAAGAGAACTAGAAAATATAATCAAGAAAAAATTTACAACAATTTAAACCCACTTTATTTATTTTTTGCTTTATTTTGCCTTTTAATATGGTTGTACTTTGCCATCAAGTTTATGGGCTGCCTTTTTGATGTTTTAAGGGCTGGCTATGAAATAAGTTTTTCAAAATTTTTATTTCCACAAATTAGAGCTGTAGTTCTAAAATTTGCAGAAAATAACAATGAAAATATTTCTCACGAATTATTAGCGCTACTAATGTCATATGAAAATTTTTTGAAAAGTTGCCTTTTATTAATAGGTAGTTTTATTTTCCTTGATTTAATGATCAAGAGAATTGTTATAAAAGATGATGAAATTATTTTTAACAATAGAGTTTATAAAATAAAGGATATTTTGGATTTTAAAAATATTAATATTTTTGGTAATCAATATGCTCAAATAAAATTTAAAAAAGATGAAATTTATTTGCCAATTAAGGGCAATGAAAAATTTATTGATTTAATTGATGAAAAAATTTAGTAAATTAAAAAAATTATAAAGACAAGAAAGTTCGGTGGAAAATTATTTCACTGGACTTTTTTCTTTGCTCAAATTTATCCTTGTGATAATATATGACTTAGGATGTGATTTTGTGATTTTAAATGAAATTAGAAATATAATGAGAGAAAAAAATATAGATTTTTATATTATTCCGTCAAAGGACCCCCATGGCTCTGAATACCTTCCTGATTTTTACAAGGAAAGGGAATTTGTTACAGGCTTTACTGGTTCACAGGGAACTGCTGTCATTACAAGTGATGAGGCATACCTTTGGACAGATGGCAGGTATTTTATCCAAGCTGCAAAAGAAATAAAAGATTTTGGATTTGAACTTCAAAAAGAAGGTCAAGTTGGAGTTTTAAACTACTCTGATTGGATTAGTGAGAATATAAAAGAAGGCATGACTCTTGCTTTAAATGCAGAATATTTTTCTCACCAAATTTTTTCATCTTTGGAAGAGAAATTAAAGGAGAAAAATGTAAAAATTGTTGATGCTGATTTAATTACTGACCTTTGGAAAAATAGGTACCCTCTACCAAGTGAAGATGCTTTTTTCCTTGATGAAAAGTATGCAGGAAAGTCTGCAACAGAAAAAGTTTCTGAAATTAGAAAAATTTTAAGGGATAAAAAAGCTGATATGACAATTGTTTCTTCACTTGTGGACATTGCTTGGACTCTTAATATTCGCGGCATGGACATAAAGGATACGCCAGTTCTAATTTCCTTTATGATTATAGAAGCTGAAAAGGTAATTTTATTTACTGACAGAGAAAAGACTAAAAAGATAGAAAGAGAAATTGCAGATTTTGTTGAAGTAAAAGATTACTCAGAATTTTATGATTATCTAAAAAATTATGAAGAAAGAAAAATTTATCTAGATCCAAACTCAATTAACGAAAAAATTTATAAGGGCATTTGCCAAAAAAATGAAATAATTTTTGGCAATAATATTTCAGAAAATTTAAAGGCAATAAAAAATGAAACTGAAATAAAAAATCTTGAAGATACTTATATAAGAGACGGGGCAATTTTATTTAAGTTCATCTACTGGTTAAAGGAAAATGCAAAAAATAAAATTGGCGAATATGATGCAGCTATGATGCTTGACTCTATGCGTGCAGAAGATCCACTTTACATTTCAAATTCCTTTGATACGATTTCTGCCTATGGAAAAAATGCAGCCATGATGCACTATCATGCCAGAGAAGAGGACCAAGCTGTAATTGAACCAAGGGGATTTTACCTTGTGGATTCAGGTGGGCAATACTATTCTGGTACCACAGACATCACGAGAACTATTGCCATGGGAGACCTAACAGAGGAAGAAATTCACGACTACACAATGACTTTAAAGAGTCACATAGATTTAATGGACGCAGTATTTTTAAAGGGAACTTATGATTTAGCCTTAGATGGCATTGCTAGATATGCCTTGTGGCAAGGTAGGATGGACTACAAGTGCGGAACAGGTCACGGAATTGGCTTTGTCCTTTCAGTTCATGAAGGACCACAGAGAATTTCTCCAAGAGACCCTGCTGTTAGGATGGAGGAAAACATGATCGTCTCCAATGAGCCTGGTGTCTACAAAGAAAATAAGCATGGCATAAGAATTGAAAACATCATGAGGGTAGTCTTTGACTGCGAAACTCATGACTCAGTATTTAATAAGTTTAAGACAATTTCTTTTTGTCCTTTTGAACTCAAGGCAATTGATGTAAATTTACTTACAGATAGGCAGATAGAGGTTTTAAATTCTTATCACAGAGAAGTTTTTGATAAGTTAAGTCCATATTTACATGGAGAGGTTTTAGATTATTTAAGAGAAGCGACGAAAGAGGTTAGTAGATAATTGTTAGATTTAAGAGAAAGGCTTGACCAACTTCCAGATAAACCTGGGGTTTACATCATGAAAAATGAATTAGATGAGATAATTTATGTTGGCAAGGCCAAGTCTCTTAGAAAAAGAGTGAGACAATACTTTGGGTCTTATGGAAAATCTTCCAAAAAAGTTGCCAGCATGGTCTCAAAAATTCATGATTTTGAGTATATTATTGTAGAAAATGAAGTGGAGTCCCTTGTCCTTGAGTCCAATTTAATTAAGGATAATCTTCCAAAATACAATATTCTCTTGCGTGACGACAAGCAGTATCCTTACATCAAGGTAAAGGTCAACGAGAGATTTCCAAGAGTCATGAAGACAAGAAGGATTTTAAAGGATGGGGCAAAGTATTTTGGACCCTATCCCGATGTCTTTGCAGTAAATGAATCAATCGAAAGCTTTGAGAGACTTTACCCTCTAAGGACCTGCAATTTGAATTTAGAAAATGTTGAAGAAAAAAATTATAGACCTTGTTTAAATTATTACATTGGAAAATGCCTTGGACCCTGCATAGGAAATGTAAAGGACCAAGATTATAATGTCATGGTAGAGGAAGTTTTAAGTTTTCTTTCAAGTTCAGACAACAAATTAATAGATAAGCTTCATGAAAAGATGATGGATTATTCAAGAAATCTTGACTATGAAAATGCTGCTGATATTCGCGACAGGATTAAAAATTTAGAGTACTTAAAGGAAAGACAACTTATAAGTGATCCTGAAGCTCGCGATGACAAGGACATAATCGCCATTGCCAAGGGTATAGACGAAGTATTAATTCAAATTTTCTTTTTCAGAAATGGAAAAATTATTGGCAGAGAGCATTACATGATAAGGGATTATTACAATGACAGCTACGAGGAAATTTTTTCTTCATTTTTAAAACAATTTTACATTGGAGCATCTTATATTCCAAAGGAAATTATTATAGAAGAAAAGCCAATGGATATTAAGGTGCTAGAAGATTGGCTAAGTGAAAAGAGAGGCAATAAAGTTACAATTACTGTTCCAGTAAAGGGCGACAAAAAAGAATTAGTGAGAATGGTCAAGAGAAATGCCCTTGACATGATTGAAAAGTATGGCGACAAGTATAAAAAGCGTGCTGAATCAAACAGGTTGGCACTAGAAGAGATAAAAGATTTAATTGGTCTAAGCCGAAGACCAAGGCGAATAGAAGCCTATGACATTTCAAATATTTCAGGTGTTGAGTCTGTTGGGTCTATGGTTGTATTTGAAGATGGAGATGCAAAAAAGAGCGACTACAGAAAATTTAGGATAAAAAGTGTCATAGGTCCTGATGACTATTCAAGTTTAAAGGAAGTAATTGAAAGAAGATTTAGAAGAGGGGTAGAAGAAAAGAAAGAGGACAAAAATTCTTCCTTTTCAAATTTTCCAGACCTAATAATGATGGATGGTGGCAAGGGTCAAGTAAATGCAGCCAAGGAAATTCTCGATAAATTAAAATTGAATATTGAAATTTGCGGACTTGTCAAAGATGACTTTCACAGAACTCGTGGCATTATTTATAACAATGAGGAATTTAATGTTGATTTAAATTCCAGAGCCTATAAAATGATTTACAAGATCCAAGAAGAAGCTCACAGGTTTGCAATAAATTATCACAGAAATCTCAGGTCCAAGACAATGTTTAAGTCAGAGCTTGACGATATAAAATTAATAGGACCAAAGCGAAAGGAAAATTTGTTGAAACACTTTAAATCCATTGACAAAATAAAAAAAGCAAGCATCCAGGAGCTTATGGAAGTTGAGTCAATGAACGAAAAAAGCGCAGAATCACTTTATGAACATTTTAGGAGAGCAAAAAATGGGAGTTAAATTAAAATATATAGTTGAGGAACTAAATTTTGAAATTATTCACAAATCAACTGATTACGATGAAATTGAAATTAAAAATAGCGACATAAATAGGCCAGGCCTTCAACTTTGTGGCTACTATTCAAAATTTGTAAAGGATAGAATACAGCTTATTGGCACACAGGAGTGGCATTATATAAATTCATTGAATGATGAGGAAAAATTTTCTACTTTGGAAAAATTATTTAAGTACAACATACCAGTAGTTGTATTTTCTAGAAATAATATGATCTTTACTCAGGCAAAATTTTTGGCTGAAAAATACAATGTCACAATAATAAGAAGTCATGACACAACTTCAAAAATATTTAGCAAAATAATTTCTTTAGTTGATGAGGCATTGGCTCCAACTACAAGAATGCATGGAGTTTTACTCGATATATCTGGCATTGGTGTTTTAATAACAGGCAGAAGCGGAATAGGAAAGAGTGAAACTGCCCTTGATTTAATTTCCAATGGCGCAAGGCTCATCTCTGACGATTCTGTAATTATAAAAAATATTGACAAAAAATTAATAGGAAAGTCTCCTGATATTACAAAATATTTTATGGAAATTAGGGGAGTAGGGATAATTGACATTCAAAAAATGTTTGGCATAGGCTTTGTTATGGAGGAAAAGGCAATTGAAGTTGTAGTAAACTTAGAAGATTGGGATGAGTCAAAGGAATACGAGAGACTTGGACTTGACAATAATTATGAAAACATTTTGGGAATAGATGTTGTTAAGTTTGACATTCCAGTAAAACCAGGCAGGCACACTGCACTTATTATTGAAGTTGCTACAAAAAATTATAAGCAAAAGGAATTAGGCTACAATCCAGCTACTGCTCTTAATGAGAGAATGTTAAAAAAATTAAAATAAAATCTGAAGAGCACAAGTAGGTGCTCTTTTATTTATATTTATAAATGATTAACAAAAATTTTACAAAAAAAATATAATTCCACATTATGAAACATCTTTCATAATTCGCCATTTTCAAATATTTAAAGTCATTTATTAACAATATTATTGAAATTTTTTAAATTAAGTTCTATAATATAAACAGTATGGTTAGTTTATATTATTAATAGGAGGAAAATATGGCTAAAACATTTAAAACAATGGATGGTAATGAAGCAGCCGCTCATGTCGCTTATGCGTTCTCTGATGTTGCTTGTATTTACCCAATAACTCCATCATCTCCAATGGCTGAGCACATTGATGCTTGGGCTTCTCACGGAAGAAAAAACATTTTCGGACAAGAAGTATTGGTTAAGGAGTTACAATCAGAAGGAGGAGCTGCTGGAGCTGTTCACGGTGCACTACAAGCTGGTTCACTTACATCAACTTATACAGCATCTCAAGGTTTATTACTTATGCTACCTAACATGTATAAGATAGCAGGAGAATTACTTCCAGGAGTATTCCATGTTGCAGCTAGAGCACTAGCTTCTCACGCACTATCAATCTTTGGTGATCACCAAGACGTTATGGCAGCTAGAGCTTCAGGATTTGCACTTCTTGCATCTGGATCTGTTCAAGAAGCAATGGACTTAGCTGGTGTAGCTCACTTATCTGCAATTAAAGGTAGAGTTCCTTTTGTTCACTTCTTTGATGGATTTAGAACATCTCACGAAGTTCAAAAAATTGAAGTACTTAATTACGACGACCTAGCAAAACTTGTTGATCATGATGCAATTAAAGCCTTTAAAGAAAGAGCTTTAAATCCAAATGGACCACAAGTTAGAGGTACTGCTCAAAACCCTGATATTTACTTCCAAGAAATTGAAGCTTCAAATAAATACTACACAGATATCGTTGGTATTACTGAAGATTACATGAAAGAAATTTCTAAATTAACTGGAAGAGAATACAACTTATTTAATTATTATGGAGCTAAAGATGCAACTGATATTATTGTAGCTATGGGATCTGTAACAGAAACAATCGAAGAAGTTGTAGATTATCTAAATGCTAAGGGAGAAAAGACAGGACTTGTTAAAGTTCACCTATACAGACCTTTCTCTATTAAGCACTTAATGGACGCAATTCCTGAAACTGTAGAAAGAATTGCAGTTCTTGATAGAACTAAGGAAAAGGGAGCAGTAGGACAACCTCTTTACTTAGATGTAAGAGATGCCTTCTACGAATCAGACAAAAAACCACTTATAGTTGGTGGTATTTATGGACTAGGATCTAAAGACACTAACCCAACAGACATTCTTTCTGTATATGACAACCTTAAAGAAGCTGAACCTAAAAATGACTTCACAATTGGTATTGTTGATGATGTAACTCACAAATCACTTCCAATTAAAGAAGAAATCACAACAGAACCTGAAGGAACAATTAGATGTAAATTCTGGGGATTCGGATCTGACGGTACAGTTGGTGCAAATAAATCAGCAATTAAGATTATTGGTGATAACACTGACATGTATGCTCAAGGATACTTTGACTATGACTCCAAAAAATCTGGTGGAGTTACAATGTCTCACTTGAGATTTGGAAAAAACAGAATCACTTCAACTTACCTATTAACTGAAACTGATTTTATTTCTTGTTCAAAACAATCCTATGTATATTCTTATGACCTATTGAGAGGACTTAAAAAGGGTGGAAAGTTCTTACTAAATACTATTTGGAATGAAGAAGAACTTGAAGAACATCTTCCAGGTTATATGAAGAAATATATTGCAGACAATGAAATTGAATTCTACACAATTAACGCTACAAAAATAGCTGCTGAAGTTGGACTTGGCGGAAGAACTAACATGGTAATGCAAGCTGCATTCTTTAACCTATCTCAAGTACTTCCAATTGACGAAGCTGTTAAACTTCTAAAAGAAGCAATTGTTAAAGATTACGGCGCTAAGGGCGACGATATTGTAAAGATGAATTACGCAGCTGTAGATCAAGGAATTGGCGCACTTAAAAAAGTAGAAGTAAAAGATTCTTGGAAAAATGCTGATACTACTAAGGACTTCAAGATCAGTGGAGCACCTGACTTTATCAACAACATTCTTATCCCAATGAATAGACAAGAAGGTAACGACCTTCCAGTTTCTACTTTTGTTGATATGCCTGATGGAACATTCCCATCTGGAACAAGCCGTTACGAAAAGAGAGGTATAGCTGTAAATGTTCCTCACTGGAAGATTGAAAACTGTATCCAATGTAACCAATGTTCACTAGTATGTCCTCACGCTGTTATTAGACCTTTCTTAGTTGACAAAGACGAAAAGGCTAATGCACCTGAAGGATTCGAAACTAAAAAAGCTAATGGCAAGGGACTTGAAGATTATGAATATAGAATTCAAATTTCACCACTAGATTGTACTGGTTGTGGAAACTGTGCTCAAGTATGTCCTGCTAAACAAAAAGCTCTTGTAATGTCACCATTTGAAAATGAAATTGATGTACAAGCTGCTAACTGGGAATATGCTTCTGAACACATTAAATCTAAAGAAGAAAATATTGAACCAAACAACTTCAAGAACTCTCAATTCCAAACTCCATATCTTGAATTCTCTGGAGCTTGTGCAGGTTGTGGAGAAACTCCATATGTAAAACTTGTTACACAATTATTTGGAGATAGAATGAGTATTGCTAACGCAACTGGTTGTTCATCAATTTGGGGCGGTTCTGCACCATCTATGCCATATTGCACTGATGACTGTGGCAATGGACCATCATGGGCTAACTCACTATTCGAAGATAATGCTGAATACGGTTATGGTATGGCAGTATCTCAAGAACAAACTCGAAATAGAATTGAAAATCTAATGAAGGAATTTATTGAACTTAATGTAGATAAGGATGCTAATGAAGCATTTAAGGCTTGGATTGAAGGTAAAGAAGATTACAAGACATCTAAGGCTGCAAGCGCAAAAGTTCTTAAAGTTCTTGACAAAAAATTCGGCAACGAAAAAGCAGATGAAATTATTGATACTCTAAAGGGTCTTGAAAGATTCTTAATCAAGAAGAGTCAATGGATCATCGGTGGAGACGGTTGGGCATACGACATCGGATACGGTGGACTTGACCATGTTCTTGCATCTGGTGAAAACATTAATGTTCTTGTTCTTGATACTGAAGTATATTCTAATACAGGTGGTCAAGCTTCTAAGTCAACACCAACAGCAGCAATTGCACAATTCGCAGCAGCTGGTAAGTTAACTAAGAAGAAAGACTTAGGTCTAATGGCTACAACTTATGGTTATGTATATGTTGCACAAATTGCTCTAGGTGCTGACAAGAATCAAGCATTTAAGGCTATCAAAGAAGCAGAAGCTTACGATGGACCTTCACTAGTAATTGCTTACGCACCATGTATCAACCACGGCATTAGAGTAGGTATGGGCTTCTCAGTTGAAGAAGAAAAGAAAGCTGTAGAAACTGGCTACTGGCACCTATACAGATTCAACCCTGAACTTAAGGCTGAAGGAAAGAATCCATTCATCTTAGATTCTAAAGAACCTACAAAACCTTTCAGAGACTTCCTAGATGGAGAAGTTAGATACACTTCACTTAAGAAGTTATTCCCTGAAAGAGCTGAAAAACTTTACGAAGTTGCAGAAGAAAATGCTAAGGAAAGATATGCAAGCTATGTAAGTCTTTCTGAAGAAGAATAAGATAACTAATTTAACTCAATATAAATTTTATAATTATTTGGACTCGCTCAAGGAAACTTGGGCGAGTTTTTGTGTAAATTTTATTTTATTTATGTTAAACTTTTTATAAGTTGATATTAGACTTACGCCTTAATTATTGATTTTTTTAATCTTTTGATATAATATTAAAATTATTACTGGAGGTCAAAATGAAATTAATTTTTGATATAAATGGTGGAGATAATAAATCCGAAATTATTAAGGGTGCAATCGAAGCCTCTAATGAATTTGATACAGATATTATTCTAGTTGGAAGAGAAGATTTTATAAAAGAAAATCTACAAGAACTAGATTACAATAAAGACAAAATTGAAATAGTTGATGCAAAGGAAAATATTGAGAATAATGAAGACCCTGCCTTTGCACTTAGACGCAAAAAGGATTCTTCAATTGTCATTGCTATGACTTTATTAAAAGAAAAGAAAGGTGACGCCTTAATTTCTGCAGGAAGTACAGGAGCACTTTTAGCAGGTGGCTTATTTATAGTTGGAAGAATTAAGGGAATAAAAAGAGCAGTTCTACCTACAACTATTCCTGGCATGAAATCAAACACTATGGTAATTGACTCTGGTGCTAATATGGACACAAACCCAGAACTCCTATTAGAGTTCGCAACTCTTGGAGAAGTTTTCCTTAAAGAGTACTATAAGATTGATTCGCCAAAGGTTGGTCTATTAAATGTAGGAAGTGAAGAAGGCAAGGGAAACTCATTATACAAAGAAACCTATAAGGTCCTTAAAGATAGCAATATAAATTTTGTTGGAAATATTGAAGCAAGAGATATTATGAATAACGATGTTGACCTTCTTGTCTGTGATGGCTTTGATGGAAATATTTTACTAAAGTCAATTGAAGGTGTAGTTGATTTTGCTGTAAAAAATGTGTTTCACAGCCTGGAAAAGTCTGATCTTGATGATGAAAGCAAAGCTCTATTTAGTAAATTTTTAATGACTAAATTTAAAAATTTAGATGCAAAGGAAGTTGGCGGCACAATTCTTTTGGGTATCGACGGGAATATTATAAAGGCTCATGGAAATTCTGATGAGAGAGCAATAAAAAATGCTGCAAAATATGCTATAAGTATAGTAGAATCTAATGTAGTTAAAAAAATTAAAGATAAGGTGGAAGGTAAATGAAAGAAAGAATTCTAGAAATTATTGCAGAACAATTTAACATGGATGTAAATGAACTTGATGAAGATATGAGCTTTCAAGATGACTTAAACGCTGATTCAATTGAACTTGTTGAACTAGTTATGACTATTGAAGAAGAATTTGAGACTGAAGTTTCTGAAGAAGATCTAGAAAAATTAAAAACTGTTGGCGATGTTATTGACTATGTAGAAGATTTGGAACAGTGATTTCATGTCTATGGATAATCTAAAACATCTTGAAAAAAAATTAAATTATAATTTTAAAAATAGAGATCTTTTAGAAAGGGCTTTAACTCACAGTTCTTTTATCAATGAAAATGATATGAAGAGCTTTGAGAGTAACGAAAGGCTAGAATATCTAGGTGATGCAATTCTTGGTCTTGTAATTGGAGAATATTTTTATAAAAATTTTCCAGAAGACAATGAAGGTTCGCTAACTAAGATGAGAGCTGAATCAGTAAATGAGAAAGTTTTGTTTTTTATTTCTAAAAAATTAATGCTTGGAGAATATTTAAAATTTGGCAAGGGAGAAATAAAAAGTGGTGGAAAAAATAGAGAGTCTACTTCCGCTGATGCTCTTGAAGCTTTATTTGGAGCAATTTATTTAGATTCAAATTTTGAAAATGTCAAAAAAATTATTTTAGATTTATTTCAAGATTTTTTAGAAAAGGATAGCTATAAGTTATTTAATATTGATTTCAAAACTAAATTTCAAGAAAAGGTGCAAAAATCTGGCAAAAAAGCTGAGTATAAACTAGTTAGAGAAGAAGGTCCAGACAACGATAAAACTTTCTTTACTGAATTATATTTAGATGAAGTTTTAGTTGGATGTGGCAAGGGAAAAACAAAAAAGGAGTCTCAACAAGAGGCTGCCAAGGATGCCTTTAAAAGGAGAGGGGAAATTGTCTAAGAGAAATATCATACCAATTTTCATCCCTCACTATGGCTGCCCCAACGATTGTGTTTTTTGTAACCAAAGAAAAATTACGGGAATGTCTACAGATATTTCAAATAGTGATGTGAAAAATACTATTTTGGAATATCTTTCTTATTTTAAAAGAAAGGACAACATTGAAGTTGCCTTCTATGGAGGAAGTTTCACAGCCATACCCATAGATAAGCAAAGTGAATTTTTAGAAGTTGCCCATAGATACAAAGGAAAAGGCTTAGTTAAGTACATTAGACTGTCCACAAGACCAGATGCAATTGACCATGAAATATTAAATAATTTGAAAAAATATGGTGTAGATATAATTGAACTGGGAGTCCAAAGCCTTGATGAAGAAGTTTTAAGACTTTCCAATAGAGGTCATGATGCAGCTTGTGTTTATAGTTCATCGAAATTAATTAAAGATTATGGATTTTCACTGGGACTTCAACAAATGGTTGGACTACCAGGAGATAATATTGACAAGTCTATTTACACAGCAAGGGAATTTGTAAAACTAAAACCAGATTGCGTGAGGATTTATCCAACTCTTGTAATAAAGGAAACGGATCTTTATAAAAACTTGATAGATGGAAAGTACAAGGCCTTAGATTTAGATTCTTCCATTAAATATGTTGCAGACATACTTGATATTTATTATAAAAATGACATAAATGTAATAAGAGTTGGACTTCAACCAACGGAAAATATAAACTATGATAAAGATGTAGTTGCAGGCGCCTTTCATCCTTCCTACAGGCAGTTAGTTGAGGCATATTATTTTAAGACTGGACTTTTAAATTATTTTAAAAAGTCAAAAAATATAAGCCGTGAGATTTTAATTTTTGCCAGTGGAAAAAATATTTCAAATATTAGTGGACAAAAATCAAAAAATAAAGATGAAATCGTAAAAGAACTTGGTATTTCAAAAATTAAATTGAAAGAAAAAGATTTAGGAAGTTTTCATGTTGAGCTTCAAGCTAAATTTAGTGAGCTTATTGATATAAGAGATTATTATAGGTGAGTAGATGTTTTTAAAATCAGTTACTATGCAGGGATTTAAGTCCTTTGCAAATAGAACAAAAATTGAATTAGACGAGACTACTACGGCAATAGTTGGTCCCAATGGTAGTGGCAAGAGCAATATTACTGATGCCATTACCTGGGTCCTTGGAGAAACTTCAGTTAAAAATCTTCGTGGAAATAAGATGGAAGATGTAATTTTTTCTGGAACTGATGCCAAAAGGCCACTTGGACTTGCTGAAGTTACTATTGTTTTTGATAACAGCGAAAAATCTCTTAACCTTCCTTATAACGAG
Source organism: Peptoniphilus hominis (ex Hitch et al. 2025) (assembly GCF_040096015.1). Lineage (NCBI taxonomy): Bacteria > Bacillati > Bacillota > Tissierellia > Tissierellales > Peptoniphilaceae > Peptoniphilus > Peptoniphilus hominis (ex Hitch et al. 2025). Next base: position 90,729 of record NZ_JBBMFO010000001.1, read on the forward strand.
GTTTCTGTCACTAGAAGGATGTATAGGTCTCTTGAAAGTGAATTCTTGATTAACAATAAGAAGTGCAGGCTCAAAGACATCAAAGAACTATTTATGGACACTGGAATCGGAAAAGATGGTTATTCTGTAATTGGTCAAGGAAAAATTGAATCTGTTCTAAGTTCAAAGCCAGAGGACAGAAGAAATATTTTTGAAGAGGCTGCAGGGATTTCAAAATACAAGTACAAAAAAGTTCAATCTACTAATAAACTTTTAAAGACAGAAGAAAATTTAGTTAGAATCGAGGATATTTTATCAGAAATAGTCCTTCAAGAAGAAAATCTCAAGGCTCAAGCTGAAAAAGCTGAAGCCTACCTAAAGGATTTTGAAGTTTTAAAGATAAATGACATAAATTTTTCCTGTAAAGAGATAAAAAATAAAGAAGAAGAAATAAAAAAGCTTGAAGAGATTTCAGAAAGTTTAAAATTAGATTCTGATAAAATTAATCTAGAACGCAATAATTTATATAAGGAATTGGAAGTATTAGAAAATGAAATTTCTAATATTTCTGATAAAAATAATGAAGCCAATGAAAATTTAATTCTCCAAAAAGATGAATATGACAAAATAAATTTAGAACTTACTCTTCAAAGTGAAAAGATAAATTCATTAAAAAAAGATTCTGAGAGAATTGAGTTTGAAAATTCTTCTCTTAAAGAAAGCATGCTTTTAAATAATAAAAACTTAGAAGATCTTTACAAGGATCAGGAAATTCTAAAGGAATCAAAAGATGAAATTCTAAAAAAATTAGAAGAAAAAAATAAAAACATTGAAAGTCTTGAAGAAGAATTTAAAAAATTAGAAGAAATTGGCAATTTAAATTTTGAAAATAAAAATAAAATAAAAAATGAAATAGAAAATATTAATTTTAAAAACGAAACCTTAAAGGACATTATTGAAGAAAAAAACAATAGGAAGCTAAGCTTAGAGAAAAGCATTGAAAATCTAAAAAACAATGAAGCTGAATTTGTAAAAATTATTGATAAAGATTCAAAGGAAATAGAGAAATTAAATGACTTACTAAAAAAAGAAGAATTAGACTTTCAAAAAACTGAGGAAAAGTTAAGTAAGCTTGATGAAAATAATAAAAATCTTGAGAATCAGTTGATTTCAAAGAAAAATTCTCTAAATGAAATCTTAGCTAAATTAAAGATACTTGAAAATATGGAGTCAAATTATGAAGGCTACAACAGAACTGTAAAGTCCTTTATGAATTTTTCTTCAAACCACAATGTCTTTAAAGAGTCTTTATTTGGACCAGTTGCAGAAAAGTTTTCTGTAGAAAAAAAATATGAAAGGGCAATTTCAGTAGCTCTAGGTTCCATGGCTCAAAACATAATTGTGTCTTCAACTAAGGAAACTTCAGAAATGTTAAAAATTCTTGAAGACAATAAAATGGGTAGAGCAACCTTTTTGCCCCTTGATAGAGTTAATGGCAGCAAGGTAAAAATAAATTCTGAAGATGGGGTAATTGGAATAGCCTGCGATTTAATTAAATTTGACGAAGTTTTTTCTGGAATTTTTTACAATTTACTTGGAAGAGTTATTGTTGCCGATAATTTTAAAAATGCAAGTCGCATATCAAAAAAGCATAAATTAAAAGTTGTAACTCTAAAGGGCGATGTATTTAATCCTTCAGGAGCCATAACTGGCGGAAGTTTAAATAATTTCAACAGCAGTTTTATTTTGCGTAAAAATGAAATAAATGAGCTTCAAATTAAAGCTAAGGAAACTGATGCTGAGATAAAAAATCTTAGCCAGGAAAAAAGTAAAATAGAAAAAGAAATTTTTGATTTAGAAAGTTTTTCAAGAGATTTTTCTGAAAGACAAAACTCTTACAAAATGAAAATTTCTGATATTGAAAAAAATATTTATAAAAATAAAAATGACAGAGATTTAAATACAAATTATTTAATTAAATATGAAAGAGAAAGAGATGAATTAGAAGAAAACATCAAAGTTGACTCTTCAAATTTAGAAAAAAATACTTTAGAAATTGAAAATAAAAATAAACTTTTAGAAGATCTACTTAAAGAAGTGAATAGCGGAGAAAAATTATCTGAATTATCAAAGTCAATAGAAGCTTTAAAAAGTGAAAGAATTGAGATTCAGCTATTAGAGAGAGAAAATCGTGAAAAACTTCTATATAACAATAGAGAATCTGAAAGAATTAAAAATGAAATTCAAAGTATTGAAGAAAAATTGAAGGCCAATAAGATTTCTCTAGAGGATACTAGCCTTAACATCAACAATAAAACAAGTTTTAATGATGAAAATAAGATTAAATTAGAAGACCTAAAGTCATCTATTGAAAATTTAAAAATTTCCATTAATGATCTAAAAAGTCTTTTGGAAGAAAAAAATAAAGTTTTCTTAAGTAGCAAAGATAAGTTAAGTGAACTAAAGGAAAAATCACTTATAATAAATTCGGAAATAGAAAAAATCAATTTAAAAATTGATATGAATAAAAACAAAATATTAAATGAAAGTGTTAGGCTAAACGATGAGTACAATATCGAAGATTTTCACAAATACATCGACGAAAATCTACAGGACATCAAGGAAAGTTCAATTAAAAGGTTGAAGAAAAAGGTAAGAGAATATGGAGAAGTAAATATTTCTTCTATTGAAGAATACAAACTTGTAAAGGAAAGACTTGACTTCTACAGCTCACAAAGAGACGACTTAATCAAATCAAAGGAAGAAATTAAGTCAATTTTAAGTAAGTTAGACCTTGAGATGAAAAAAATATTCAAAGAAGCCATGGATGAAATCTCAGAGAATTTTGCAGAAATTTTTAAGACTTTGTTTAATGGTGGTCGCGCAGAAATTAGCATTGAGGGAGATTTACTAAATTCTGGCATAGAGATAAAGGCTTCTCCTCCAGGCAAGAGACTTCAAGCTCTTTCACTATTATCAGGTGGAGAAAAATCACTTACTGCTGTGGCACTTTTGTTTGCCCTCTTAAAATATAGGCCTGCTTCTTTTTGCATCTTAGACGAAATAGACGCAGCTCTTGATGATGCAAATATAAAAAGATATGCTGATTACCTTCTTACTTTAGAGGGAATCCAGTTTATAATAATTACTCACAGAAAACTTACAATGGAGATTGCAAAGACTATGTATGGTGTTACAATGGAAGAGAAAGGAATTAGTAAGTTATATTCTGTAAAATTAAAGGATTAGGAGAATAAAATGTTTGAATGGTTTAAGGATAAATTTAAGAAAAAAGAAGATGAAGTTAAGGAAGAAGTTCAAGAAGTAAAGGATGAAATTTCTTCTGAGGAAAATCAAGAAGAACTTGAAGAAATTCATGAAAAGCTAGAAGAAGTTTCAGAAGAAGGAAATCTGTCAGAAGAAGATTTAGAAGCTTCTGAAGAAATAGAAGATACTAATGAAAAATTTCAAGATAAGGAAGTTATTGAAGAGGCTATAGAAAATAAGACAGAGGAAAAAGAAGACAGCAAGGAAGAATTCAAAGAAGATGAATTGATTGACGACAACTTAGAGGAAATAAAAGAAGAAGATAAAGACTTAGAAGAAATCCATGAAATGTTAGAAGAGGTTTCAGAAGAAGGAAATTTATCAGAAGAAGATTTAGAAGCTTCTGAAAAAATAGAAGACACTAATGAAAAATTTCAAGATAAGGAAGTAATTGAAGAAGCAATAGATAATAAGGCAGAAGAAAAAGAAGAAAATCAGGAAAATCTTGAAGAAGAAGTTGAAGAAGTAGAAGAACCAAAAAAAGCTTCACTTTTTCAAAGATTAATGGATGGTCTCGACAAAACAAGAAAAGAAGTCGGCATAAAAATCAACACTGTTCTTGGCGCCTATGTAAAAATTGATGACGAGATGCTAGAAGACCTTGAAGACATTTTAGTTTCAGCAGATGTGGGAATGGAAACTACAATGAAACTAATTGACAATTTGCGTGAAACAATAATTAGAGAAAAAGTTAACGATCCTAAAGAAGTTAAACCTCTATTATTGGAAGAAGCAAAAAAATTGATGAACCCAGAACTAAACACAAAAATTAATTCAGACGCACCAGCAATTATTTTAGTCGTTGGTGTAAATGGAGTAGGAAAAACTACAACTATTGGTAAACTTTCACAAAGATTTAAAAATGAAAACAAATCAGTTTTAGTTTGTGCGGCAGATACTTTTAGAGCTGCTGCCATTGACCAACTAAAGGAATGGGGAATTAGAGCAAATGTTGATGTAATTAGTCATGACGAGGGATCTGACCCAGCCGCAGTTGTCTTCGATGCCATAGAAGCAGCTAAGGCAAGAAATACTGATGTATTAATAGTCGACACTGCAGGAAGGCTTCACAACAAGTCAAATCTTATGAAGGAACTTGAAAAAATAAATAGAATTATAAGCAAAAAATATCCTGAAGCCAATCGCGAAAATTTATTGGTTCTCGACTCAACAACAGGACAAAACGCAATTAATCAAGCAAAAACTTTTAAAGAAGTTACAGACATTTCTGCCATTGCCCTTACAAAACTTGACGGAACTGCAAAGGGCGGAGTTGTAATAGCCCTTCAATCTGAACTTGGAATTCCAATTAAACTTATTGGGGTTGGAGAAGGAATAGACGACCTTCAAGATTTTAATATTGACACCTTCTTAGAGACAATCTTTGGATAAAATTTTATAAATTTTTAAAGTAGGAGAGATCCTACTTTTTTTGTAATTTTTTGCTAAATAAAAAATCAATGTAGTCACTTAAATCATTATTTAAAAAAATTTTTATGCATAGCTAATCTTTTAAAAAATTCAAAAAAATATAAAAAAATTTAAAAAATTTGTTGACTTATTGGGAAGTATTAGCTACAATAATAAAGGTCAAGTAAAAAGGTTGACCTCGCTAGAAAAATGGTGATAAAAATGAATGAAAAATTTTTTAGGATGAACAGCTTACTTGATTTTTATGGAAATCTTCTCACTGAAAAGCAAAAGAAGGCTGCCTATATGTATTATGTCTATGACTGCACAATAAATGAGATATCATCTGAACTTAACATCTCAAAGCAAGCAGTCTTTGATAACTTAAAAAGGGCAGAAAATAATTTAGAAGACTTTGAAAAAAAACTTGAACTAATAAAAAATGCTAAAAAAGAAGAAGAGAGTAGAGAAATAAAAAGAAAAAAAATTGAAACTATTTTAGAAGGTATGGAAAAAGAATCTTTAAATCAAGATACTTTGAAAATTAAAGAACTTAGAAAAATACTTTTTGACTAGGAGGTGGATTTTTGGTATTCGAAAGTTTATCCGATAAATTGCAAAATACTTTGCAAAAATTGACAGGCAAAGGTAAATTATCCGACAAAGATATTGACGCAGCTATGCGTGAAGTAAAACTTGCACTTCTTGAGGCTGATGTTAACTTTAAAGTAGTTAAAGAATTTGTAAAAACAGTTAAAGAAAGAGCTTTGGGAAAAGAAGTTTTAGAATCTCTTACTCCAGGCCAACAAGTTATTAAAATTGTCAACGAAGAACTCACAAATTTAATGGGAACTAGCGAAGTCAAAATTGACTTCTCAAAAAAACCTACAGTTATAATGATGTGTGGTCTTCAAGGCGCAGGTAAAACTACTACAAGTGGTAAGCTTGCCAATAAATTAAAAAAAGATGGAAAGAGACCTCTTTTAGTTGCTTGTGATGTTTATAGACCAGCAGCCATAAAACAACTTCAAGTTGTTGGTAAGTCTGTTGACATTTCAGTTTTCACCATGGGAGATAAAATTTCCCCAGTAGATATTTCTAAGGCTGCTCTTGAGCATGCTAAGAAAAATGGAAATGATGTAGTAATCATAGATACAGCTGGTAGACTTCACATTGATGAAAAACTTATGAAGGAGCTTCAAGATATACATGAGGCACTTGAACCTTCTGAAGTTCTTCTTGTCCTTGATGCAATGACTGGTCAAGATGCAGTAAATGTTGCCGATACCTTTGACAATATGTTAAAGCTAACCGGTGTAATACTTACTAAACTTGATGGCGATGCAAGAGGTGGTGCTGCTCTATCTATTAGATCAGTTACTGATGTTCCTATAAAATTTATTGCTAGTGGTGAAAAGATGGATAATATTGAAGTCTTCCACCCAGACAGAATGGCTTCGAGAATTCTTGGAATGGGGGATGTGCTCTCCTTAATTGAAAAAGCACAGTCAGCTGTTGATGATAAAAAGGCAAGGGAACTTGAAGAGAAACTTAGAAAGTCAACTTTTACTTTCGAAGATTTCTTGGACCAAATGCAACAAATGAAAAACATGGGTCCCCTAGAAGATATTATTGGAATGATTCCTGGCATGAATAGCAAGGCCCTAAAGGGTATTAGCTTACCTGATAATGAATTTGCTAAAGTTGAGGCAATGATTCTTTCCATGACAAAAAAGGAAAGACAAAAGCCTGAAATTATAGATTCTTCCAGAAGGAAGAGAATAGCACAGGGTTCTGGAACTAGTCCAGCAGATGTAAATAAACTTATAAAACAGTTTAAGGACATGAGAAAAATGATGAAACAATTTGGAAACATGTCCAAAAATATGGGAAAGAGAAAATTTAAATTACCTTTTTCCTTTTAACCTAGCTTATATATTTTAATATATAAATTTTTTTGTGGAGGTGAATAATTTGGCAGTTAAAATTAGACTTAGAAGAATGGGTACAAAGAAAAAACCCTTTTATAGAATAGTTGTAGCAGACTCTAGAAGTCCTAGAGATGGAAAATTCATCGAGGAGATTGGTTATTATAACCCACTTACAGCTCCTAAGGAAGTTGTTGTAGATTCAGAAAAAGCTAACAACTGGATTAAAAACGGTGCAAAACCTACTGATACAGTTGACAGACTTTTCAGAGAAAATTCAGTATATAACACTGGAAAAGACTCAAAGGATACAGCAGAAGCAAGTGAATCAGAAGCTACTGAATAACAGTATGTTTGGAGGACCAAAATGGTTGAATTAATTGAATATATTGCTAAATCTTTAGTTGACGATCCTTCTTCAGTTGATGTGACAATGACTAAGAATGATGATTCAATTGATATTACTCTTAAAGTTGCATCAAATGATATGGGAAAAGTTATTGGCAAACAAGGTAGAATTGCCAAGGCAATAAGAGCAATCTTAAAGGCTGTTTCACTAAAAGAAGATGTAAAGGTTAATTTGGAAATTGAAGAATATTAAAGATTCAATTACATGCATTGGTAAAATTATAAATACTCATGGCATCAAGGGTGAACTTAAAGTAGAGCCTTATACTTTTGACAAAAAAAGATTTTCAAAGTTAAAGAGTGTCTTTATAGGCAATGATTTACGAGAATTTTTTATTAAAAAAGTTAGAGTAAATGATTTTGTATATATAACTTTTGAAGGTTTTGAAGATATAAATCTCGTCCTAAATTTAAAGGGCAGTGAGATTTATATTAAAGATGAAGATAGGTTAGCCTTAAAGGAAGATCAGTACTATGTATCTGATATAATTGGCAAAAAAGTTTATGACACTGAAAACAATTATATTGGCATACTTAAAGATGTATTGGAATACCCTGCTAATGATATTTTTATAATTGAAAGTGATGATAAAAGTATTTATCAAATACCTGCAGTTAAGGAATTTATTAAAAAAATAGATTCAACAATAACTATCAAATTAATAGAAGGAATGATTTTGTGAAAATAAGTGTTTTAACATTATTTCCCGAATTCATAAATCACATTAGAGATTTTTCTATTGTTGGAAGGGCTATCGGCGAAGGAAAATTAGATCTAGAAACTGTAGATATAAGAGATTTTGCAATCAACAAATACCTACAAGTTGACGACTATCCCTATGGCGGTGGGCCAGGTATGCTAATGCAAATAAAACCAATAGTAGAGGCAATAGAATCTGTAAAGAGTGAAAAATCTAAAGTTTATTACATGTCCCCACAGGGCAAGGTTTTAACTCAAGATAAGCTAAAAGAACTTAAAAATGAAGAACACATAATACTTTTAAATGGTCATTACGAAGGTATTGACAATAGAGTCATTGAAAATTATGTAGATGAAGAAATTTCCATTGGTGACTATGTTTTAACTGGTGGAGAGTTGGCATCTATGGTAATTATTGATGGTGTATCAAGACTAATTGATGGCGTTCTTGCTAGTGATGAGTCCTTTAAAGACGAGTCGCACTATAATGGGCTTTTAGAACATCCACAGTACACTAGACCAAAAGAATTTAGAGGACTTGAAGTTCCTGATATTCTTTTAAGTGGAGATCATGAAAAAATTAGGAAGTATAGACTTAGAGAGTCTATTAAAAACACCTTGCAGAAAAGGCCAGATTTATTAAAAAATAAAAATTTAAATGATGAAGAAAAAGATATATTGAAAGATTTACTGGAAGGAGGTAAAGACAATGGATTATATTAAAGCTATTGAAGATGAACAAATAAATGAAAATTTACCTAAATTTAATGTTGGGGATACTGTAAGTGTTCACTACAAGATTATTGAAGGCGAAAGACAAAGAATCCAAGTTTTTGATGGAACTGTCATAAAAATTCAAGGAAAAAGCTCTAGAAAAACTTTTACAGTAAGAAGAATTTCTTATGGTATTGGAGTTGAAAGAACTTTCCTTCTTAATTCACCAAGAATTGCCGATCTTGTTGTTACAAGAAAAGGTAGTGTTAGACGTGCTAAACTTTACTATCTTAGAGATAGACAAGGTAAAGCTGCAAAAGTTAAAGAAAAGACTAATTACTAAGAGTGGGACTTTAAGTCCTATTTTTAGTATCTTTTATTTTGAGCAAATAAATTAGAGGAGTGATTATATGAAAAAGATTTTTTTTGGAATTTTTTTAATTATTATTTTGGCAGCAGGTGCTTTTTTATTTGTTGAAAATAGAGGAACGACAAAAATTTCAACTAAATACGACAAATTTAACTTCATAACAGAAAATAAGGATATCGATAAAGATGACTTTTCCATTGAAGATGGAATGATTTACCTATCTCTTGACTACATAAAGAAATATCTTGATGAAAATATTTCTTATGATAAATCAAGTGGAGAAGTAAAGATAGAAAACGACCACGCAAATAAAACTTTAAAGTTAAATGAATATCAAGCAAAATTTAACAGCGGAACTATTGATTTAAGAGCACCAGTTATCGAAAAAAATGGCAAGATAATGCTTCCAATTGAAGCCTTTATCTACGACTACAATGTAAGCTTGAGATATAATAAAGACATAAGACTTTTGCTTTTAGACTATAGAGATAAGGAATATGACTTAACAAAGACAAAGAAAGAAACTTTGCTTAGAGAAGATGCTTCTCGCAGAAGTCCAATTATAAAAAAACTTCCTGAAGGCGAAAAATTATATGTTTATGGCGAAGAAAGTAAATACTATGTTGTTAGAATGCCTGAAGGATATGCCGGTTATGTTTTAAAGAGCGATGTTGATGAAAATTTTGAAAAATTCACTTTAGCATCTGCCACAAAAAACATTTCAAAGAGTCCAATTAATTTAACTTGGGACTACACTTATGCTGAGCATTCTGACGCAAAAGTTGAGCAAATAAAAGACATAAAGGGACTTGATGTAATAATTCCTACTTGGTTTTCCATTAGAAATGGCAATGGAGACATGATTGATAGAGGAAACTTAAATTATATAAAGAAGTACAATGATTTAGACATTGAAGTATGGGCTTATTTGGACAATTCCTTTGACCCAGACATTACTCATGAGGCTCTATCAAATGAAAATACTCGCAAAAAAATCATCGATAAAACTCTTGAACTTTGTAGAAAATACAAGATGAAGGGCATCAACATAGACTTTGAACACACAAAAATTGAAGATAGAGACAATATAACTGCCTTTGTAAGAGAATTTAGAGAAAGTGCTGGAGAAGATTTTATTGTTACTGTTGATGTAACTCCGCAAATTTCATCTGATGTCACTAAGGAGCCCTACGACAGAAAAGCTTTGGCAGAAATTTCTGATTATATAGTTGTCATGTCTTATGACCAACACTGGGCATCATCTGAAGAAGCAGGTTCAGTTGCTCAATATAAATGGGTGGAAGGCAGCATTAATGTCTTGTTTAGGAATATACCTAATAGAAAAATGATCTTAGGTGTTCCCCTTTATACAAGACTTTGGAAAGATTCAAATGGCAAAGTTACTTCAAAGACAATATCCATGTCAGAAGTTGCAAATATTATTGCATCAAAGGGATTAAATCCAACTTGGGACAAAGAATCACAACAAAATTATGTGGAATATCAAGAAAATGGTGCAACATATAAAATTTGGATAGAGGATGCAAATTCCATAGAGAAAAAAGTTTCCCTAGTTAATAAATATAATCTAGCAGGAGTTGGATCTTGGAGACTTGGATTTGAAACTCAAAATATTTGGGATGTAATTTCAAAAGAACTAGAAAAAACTAATTAAAATATTGACAATTTAAAATATTAAGTATAAAATTAAAGAGTAATTAACTATAATTTTATTAGGATGTGTTTAAAATTTTACCAGATACACATAAAATCGTGGCTAAAATTGTTCACGATAGAATTAAAGAAAAATATAATGTCAATTTAAATCTAGATAAAATGCTTTGGGGATCAATTGCTCCTGATGTTTTGCCCTATTACAAGACAAAGAGACACTATTTTGATGAATCGGGAGATTATATAGCAAGAGAAATAAGTAAACTTATTTATTTTTCCAGATATTCCTATTCTGAAGGCAACGAAAGCAAGCTATTTATTAATTACATGAGCAAAAAGCTTGGCATAATTATGCATTATCTCTGTGATTTTGTATGTTATCCACACGCTTATAGAATGACTTTTATTGAAAATTTAAGAAAGCATGTTAAGTATGAACAAGATTTAGCTTTATATGCCAGAGAAAACAAATTTTTAGAAGAAAGTTTTAGAGATGTGATTTCATGTGAAGATATAAATTTTTTTGAAAATTCCGATATAAAGCTTGAGAAAAAAGTAAAAGCTTACTTGATAAAAGTTATAGAGGAATACAAAGATTCAAATCACAGCTTTGACAATGATTTAAATTTTGCTTTAAATTTATCCACGAATATTTCTATTCTTGTTATTGAATCAATACTTGAATATAATGGGGAATTTGATATACAATTTATTTAAGAAACAAAATTCTTTCACTCTTAGGGGTGAAAGATTTTTATAATTATGGAGGAAAAAGATGAGAAATAATTCTAGTGCTACAAAACTAGACCTTAGGGAAACACAGATTGCAATTAAGTCGGTAAAGGATTACTTTCAAAGAGACTTGGCAAACACTTTAAACTTGCAAAGAGTTTCAGCACCTCTCTTTGTTAGACCCGAAACTGGGCTTAATGACAACTTAAATGGTGAAAAAGCAGTAGATTTTGATTTGAGACAATATGGAATCAATGTTGAAATTGTTCAATCTCTTGCAAAGTGGAAGAGAAATGCTCTTAAGGAATATAACTTCAATATGTATGAAGGAATTTACGCAGACATGAATGCCATTAGAGCTGAAGAAGAGCTTGATGAAATTCATTCTTCCTATGTGGATCAATGGGACTGGGAAAAAATAATAAACAAAAGTGACAGAAATAAGGAATATCTTTATTTAACTGTTAAGGAAATTTATTCTGTATTTAAGAGATGTGAGGAATATATTAACCAAACTTATCCTTACATTCTTTCAAAAAAATTACCAGATGAAATATTCTTTATTACTTCACAAGAGCTTGAAGATTTATATCCAGGAAAGACTTCAAAAGAAAGAGAAAAATTAATTTGCAAGGACAAGGGCGCAGTTTTCATTATGGGCATTGGTGCAGATTTAAATTCTGGAGAACCTCATGACCACAGAAGTCCGGATTATGACGATTGGAGTTTAAATGGCGATATCCTGTTTTGGGATGAAGTTTTGGGAAATTCTCTAGAAGTTTCTAGTATGGGTATACGCGTTGATGAAGAATCTTTGAGAAGTCAATGTGAACTTGCAAATACAACTGACAGATTTAAGTTAAAATATCATCAAGATGTTTTAAATGCACAACTTCCTTATACAATTGGTGGAGGTATTGGTCAATCAAGAATTTGTATGTTTTTCCTTGAAAAGAGTCACATTGGGGAAGTACAAGTTGGAGTATGGGACGAAAAAAGTTTAAACTATTGTAAAGAAAATAAAATAAAACTTTTATAAATTTTAAAAAAATTACAAATTGGATACAAATCCTCCGGAATATATAGTATAATATTTTTATACGAAACCGGAGGATTTTTTTATGGATTTGGCACAAAAATTAAATCAAGAAAATTTTAAAAGTGTTGCCTTTAAAGATATAAAAAAATACCTAATTGCAAATTTCTTGTTTAAGGGTGATTTGGATAGCATAAACATTCTACTAAATCTATACAATGTTTATGAGTCAATTGAAAATATATATCCAAGGTATGTAACTCTTGAAAATTTGAGAAAAGATATAATTAAAATTTATAGGCAAAAGGAAGGAATTGAGTTAATTGCTCGAAATCTTTCTAGCCTAATTCATGATGACATCAATAGATTAGAGCTTTATCTATATTTGGAAGGCTATAGGCTTGGCTTTAACTCTAAGAAGCATATTAATTTATTAGAAATCATAACCCTAAAGTATTTAACTATTGATGAACTTTACAACAGAAATAAACTTTTTCAGTATGAATTTAAAAATGAAGAAGTTTTGTCTTTTAAAAAATTAGTTTTTAAAGATATTAGAAAAGATAGGCAAATTAGGATTTTTATAAAAAGTACACTTTCAGATGTTAAGAAAAGATTACTTAACGATAAAATAAATAATATTAACGATCATCTTGATATGCAACTTATTTTTAAGAGCGAAGATGATAATGTTAAAATTAAGGAAGTGGATTCCTATTTGACTGAAAAGGAAATTGAGACTCTAAACAATAAGATTTCTAAGTTTCTATACATAGATGGATTTAGGATTTTTAGAAACGGTTTTTGGGATGGAGTTAATGATAGAGTTTTAAAGAGATACAAGTAAGGATAGTTTTATGCTATCCTTTTTAAAGTGGTGGTAATTTGGTAATAATGGGCATTGACCCGGGAATAGCAATAGTTGGTTATGGATTTTTAGAACTCAAGGGCAATTCTTATAAGGTTTTGGATTATGGTGCAATCACTACAATGGCAAAAGTTCCACTTCCAGATAGATTAAATTCCATTTATATGGAAATGAATGATTTAATAGAAAAGTATAAGCCTGAAGATATAGCTTTTGAAGAATTATTTTTTAACAAAAATGTCAAAACCGCCATAACTGTTGCTCAGGCTCGTGGCGTTGAAGTTTTATCTGCGAAAAATAGTGGTGCAGGTTTATATGAGTACACACCACTTCAAGTTAAACAAGCTCTTGTGGGTTATGGAAGAGCTACAAAGATACAAGTTCAAGAAATGGTTAAGATGATTTTAAATTTAAAAGAAGTTCCAAAGCCTGATGATGTGGCAGACGCACTAGCTGTTGCCATTACTCATGGTAGTTCGATTAAATTTAAAGAAAGTTTTAGGATGATATAATGATAGAATTTTTAAAGGGAAGAGTACACTCAACTGACAGAGGTTATTTAGTCCTTGAAGCCAATGGCATTGGTTACATAGTAAATATGATTTCAAGAGAGCTTCATACTTTTTATAAAAATGAAGAAGTTTTTATAAATATTAGACTTGTCCTAAGAGAAGATGCTGCAACTTTATATGGTTTTAAAGACAGCGAAACTAGAAATGCCTTTGACCTATTGACTAGTGTAACGGGAATTGGACCTAAGCTTGCCATGGGAATATTAGAAGGAGACGATGTATCAAATATTGCAAAATACATATTGTCAAAGGATGAAAAGTCCCTTACGAAACTCCCAGGTGTTGGCAAAAAAACTGCACAGAGAATTATACTTGAGTTAAAAGATAAGGTAGAAAAATTAAACCTAGATTTAGATTTTGCCACAGAAGAAACTCCTCTATTTGATGAAAATGATGATCCAGCAGTTGAGGCACTTATCTCATTGGGTTATAATGTATATGACGCAAAAAAATCACTGGAAAAAATTGATGCTTCACTAGATATATCCGAGCGCATTAGAGAAGCGTTGAAATTAATGGGTTGATATAATGGATAAAAATAGATTAGTAGAGCCAGCCTTTATTGATGGCGATACAAAGGAAATTAGCCTTAGACCAAAGTGGTTAAGTGAATATATAGGTCAAGAAAAAGTTGTAAATAATTTAAAAATTTTTATTGAAGCTGCAAAAAACAGATCTGAACCACTTGATCACACCCTTTTAAGTGGACCACCTGGTCTTGGCAAAACAACTTTAGCTGGAATTATTGCCAATGAAATGGGAGTAAACTTAAAAGTTACATCTGGTCCGGCAATAGAAAAACAAGGGGATCTTGCCAGCATACTTACAAATTTAAATAATGATGATGTCCTATTTATAGATGAAATACACAGACTAAACAAATCTGTAGAGGAAATTCTTTATCCTGCCATGGAAGATCATGCCCTTGATATAATTATAGGAAAGGGACCTTCTGCTAGATCCATTAGACTGGACCTAGCGCCCTTTACACTAATAGGTGCTACTACAAGGGCAGGTATGCTTACATCACCTCTTAGAGATAGATTTGGTGTGATGTTAAAATTAGACTTATATGACACAAAATCTTTAGTAGAAATTATTATGAGATCTGCAAAGATTTTAAACATACCAATAGAAGAAGAAGGAGCAATGGAAATTGCAAAGAGATCTCGAGGAACTCCTAGAATTGCCAATAGACTTTTAAAGAGAGTAAGAGATTACGCTGAAGTTAAAGAAGAGGGCGTAATAACTACAAAAGTGGCAATTAAGGGTCTCAACCTCTTAGAAATCGACAAATATGGACTTGATAATATTGACAGGAGAATAATTCTTACTATGATTGAAAAATTCTATGGTAGACCTGTGGGTATTGATGCCATATCTGCTGCTATTGGGGAAGACAAGGGAACAGTAGAAGATGTATATGAACCTTATTTAATGCAAATAGGTTTTATTATGAGAACGCCTAGAGGAAGAGTTGCTACAAAAAGGGCTTATGACCATTTTGGAATCGAATACAAGGGTGATTGATATGAAAAAAATTTTAATGTTAGCCATATTTTTATTCTTATTGCCAACTAGCATTTTTGCAAAGGAAAGTTACGACAGAATTGATATTAAAGTTGGAAAATCTGTAAATGCAAAGGAAAATTTAAAGTTAAAATCAAAGAGCAATTTAAATATTATTACTTCAGATAATCAAGTTATAAATAGTACTAATAATAAGGAAATTGAAGTAATGTTTGATGGAAAAAATATCAATGTAAAGGGTAAAAATTTTAAACTTGCAAATTTTCCACAAGATGGCGCTTTTTTAATTAGCTCTGATTCTCCAATTTATGTTGATAAGATCAAGAGAAATTATAGAGGCTCAATTTCCTTTAGAGTTAATAATGGAAAACTAGATATAATAAACAATGTTCAATTAGACGATTATTTAAGAGGTGTTTTGCCTAAGGAAATGAGTCCAGAATTTCCAATGGAATCCCTAAAGGCACAAGCTCTTTGCTCTAGGTCCTTTGCCATAAATAATTTCAACAAATATATAAAAAAAGGATATAACCTAGATGACACAACAAATTCACAGGTTTATTATGGAAAAGATGTGGAAGAAAAATCTACTGATAAGGCTGTAGAAACTACTTTGGGAGAAGTCATTAAGTATGATGGAAAAATTGCTGAGACAATTTTCTGTGCTTCTTCAGGTGGATACACAGTTTCTTCATCAGACGCTTGGGGTGGAAATACTGTTCCATATTTAATTTCGAAGGAAGATCCTTATTCAACTCACCCTTGGGAATACACACTAAAGGACAGTGACTTGAAAAAATTAAATTTAAGCGATGTTTTCGGCGTAAATTTAGATTCTATTAATACTTCAAATAGAGTTAATAACATAAGTTTTAGCACTTCTAAGGGCGATATAACTATGAAAGCCAAGGACTTTAGACAAAAAATTGGCAATACAAGAATTAAATCAACACTATTTGATATAGCGTGTGATAACAATAAAATAGTTGTCAAGGGAAAAGGCTATGGACATGGCGTTGGCATGAGCCAATATGGTGCTGTTGAAATGGCAAAAAAAGGAAATAACTATAAAGATATAATTGGATTTTATTTCCCTGGCACAAATATCGAAAAAATAAAATAACAGAAAGGCAAAAATGAAAACAAAGGATTTTTATTACGACTTACCAAAGGAATTAATAGCACAACATCCAACAGAAAAAAGAGATCATTCCAGACTTCTTGTACTAGACAAAAAGACTGGAGAAATGGAACACAAACATTTTTATGACATCATAGATTATCTCAAAGAAGGGGATGTGCTTGTATTAAATGACACCAAGGTAATGCCTGCACGAATTTTTGGACATAGAGAAGGAAAGGAAGAAAAAATTGAATTTCTTCTTTTAAATCACAAGGGTGACACCTGGGAATGTTTATCTAAGCCAGGGAAAAAAGCACAAATTGGAACTAAAATAATTTTTAGCGACAAATTATCTGCTGAAGTAGTTGATATTTCAAAAGATGGCTCAAGATTTTTAAAATTTGAATATGAAGGAATTTTTGAAGAAATATTAGATGAACTTGGAGAAATGCCACTACCACCTTATATTACAGAAAAGTTAGAAGATAAAAATAGATACCAAACTGTATATGCAAGGGAAGAAGGTTCAGCTGCTGCACCAACAGCAGGTCTTCACTTTACACAGGAACTTCTTCAAAAAGCAAAGGACAAGGGCGTTGAAATTTGCTACATCACACTTCATGTTGGCATTGGAACTTTTAGACCAGTTAAAGTTGAAAATATTGATGAACATGAAATGCACTCCGAATTTTACATCATGACAAAAGAAGTTGCAGATAAAATTAATGCTGCAAAGGATAGAGGAAGTAGAGTAATTGCTGTTGGAACAACAAGTGTAAGAACTGTTGAATCAATTGCAGATGAAAGTGGAAGAGTTTGTGAAAAAAGTGGATTTACCAATATTTTTATTTATCCACCCTATAAGTTTAAGTGCATAGATGCTCTTATAACTAATTTTCACTTGCCAGAGTCAACACTTTTAATGCTAGTGTCCTCACTTTCAACAAGAGAAATTATTTTAAAGGCATACAAGGAAGCTGTAAAAGAAAGATATAGATTTTTCAGCTTTGGCGATGCAATGTTTATAAGGTAGGTTTTATGTTTAAATTTGAACTATTAAAAACTGCTAAGGATTCAAAGGCTAGACTTGGCAAAATTACAACTAATCATGGAGAAATAGAGACACCTATATTTATGCCAGTTGGCACAAGGGCAACAGTAAAGACTATGACTCCTGATGAGCTAAAAAAAATAGGCTCACAAATTATTCTTTCAAATACTTATCATTTATTTTTAAGACCGGGAACTGATATCATAGAAAAAGCTGGCGGACTTCACAAATTCATGAATTGGGACAAGCCGATTCTTACTGATTCAGGCGGCTTTCAAGTTTTTTCTCTATCAGATAATAGAAAAATAACTGAAGAAGGAGTTCACTTTAGAAGTCACATAGATGGCAGTAAAATGTTTATTTCACCAGAAAAATCTATTGATATTCAAAATGTTTTGGGTTCTGATATTATGATGGCCTTTGACGAATGTGCACCCTATCCTGCAAGTCATGAATATATTGATAATTCCATGAGAAGAACTCTAAGGTGGGCAGAAAGATGTAAAGAACATCACAAAAATATTGACAAGCAAACACTTTTTGGAATAATTCAAGGTGGGATGTATAAAGATTTAAGAGAAATTTCAGCTAAAGAAATGGTTGATATGGACTTCAAGGGTTATTCTATTGGAGGTCTGTCAGTTGGTGAGCCAATTGATTTAATGAATGATATTTTGGATTATACTACAGACTTTATGCCAGAAAATAAACCGAGATACTTAATGGGAGTTGGCAGCCCAGATTATTTATTTGAAGCTGTAGAAAGAGGCGTGGATATGGCAGACTGTGTTCTTCCAACTAGAATAGCAAGAAATGGAACTGTCTTAACTCACAAGGGAAGAATTGCCATAAAGAACGCTCTATATAAAGAAGACTTTTCATCACTTGATGAAGATTGTGACTGTTATACTTGCAAGAACTTTTCTAAGGCCTATATAAGGCATTTATTCAATGTTGATGAAATACTTGGAATGAGACTTGCTACGATACACAATTTATATTTCTTATTGGATATGATGAAAAACATAAGAGAGTCTATCAAGGGCGATTATTTCTTAGAATATAAAAATGATTTCTACAAAAAATATGGTTATAAATAATTTCTTGTTAAGTCATGGGATTAAATGTATAATATAATTATTAATAATAAACAAGAAAGGAGTTAATAATGGATCAAAACACAATGTTAAACTTTATTCCTTTAATATTGATGTTTGTTGTTTTTTATTTTTTCATAATAAGACCACAAAAGAAAAAAGCAAATGAAGTAAATGAAATGCGCGAAAACTTAAAAGTGGGCGATAAAATAATAACAATCGGTGGAATAATTGGTAAAATTATTCTTGTAAAGGAAGACTACTTAGTTATCGAAACTTCATCAGAAAATACAAAAATTGAAATAATGAAGTGGGGAATTAACGGTACTTATAAAAAGAATACTGAACTTAAAGACTCAGAAGAAGAATAGGAGATACTATGAAACATATAAAGACACTTACAAAGAAAAACCTAAAGAAAACTTATGAAAAAGGCGGATGTGGTGAATGCCAAACATCTTGCCAATCAGCTTGCAAGACTAGCTGCACAGTTGGAAATCAAAAATGCGAAAATTCTGAAAACTAAGGCAAGGGAAACCTTGCTTTTATTTTTGTTAAGGGATGTAAAGGAGTAAAGATGGTAGAAAGAATTCACAAATTTTATTTAAACGACAGATACATTGTCCTTGATATTGCCAGCGGATCAGTTCATGTTGTTGAAAAAATTGTTTATGAAATGATTGATGATTATGAAAAATTGTCAATGGATGAAATTATAGATAAATTTTCAAAATTTTATAATAAAGAAGATGCTATTGAAGCCTATGAAGAAATAGATTACTTAACTAAGGAAGGTTTATTATTTTCTGAAGACGAACATTTTAAACTTCCAAAGTATAATCCAGAAAATGTTGTTAAAGCTCTTTGCCTTCATGTTGCTCACGATTGTAATTTGAGATGTAAGTATTGTTTTGCTTCTCAAGGAGACTTCAAGGGCGACAGAAGTTTAATGTCCTTTGAAACTGGAAAGAAGGCCTTAGACTTTATTTTAAAAAATTCTGGCAATAGAAAAAATCTTGAAGTTGACTTCTTTGGTGGCGAGCCTCTAATGAATTTTGATCTTGTAAAGAAACTTGTTGCTTATGGAAGAGAAGAAGAAAAGAAATATGATAAGCACTTTAGATTTACAATTACAACTAATGGAATGCTTTTAAATAAAGAAATTGAAGACTTTATCAACGAAAACATGGACAATGTTGTTCTTTCTATTGACGGAAGAAAAGAAATCAACGACGAAATGCGTCCAACAATAAATGGCAAGGGCTCCTATGATGTAATAGTTCCAAAATTTAAGGAGCTTATCGACAAGAGAGGCGACAAGGACTACTTTATTCGTGGAACTTTTACAAATGAAAATTTAGATTTCTCTGAAGACTTAAAGGATTTTTATTCTCATGGTTTTAAAAAGACATCTATTGAGCCAGTTGTAACTGATGAAAGAGAGCCTTATGCCATTAGGGAAGAACATTTAGATAAAATTTTAAGTGAATATGAAAAGATGAGTAAAGACTACATCGAAATAAGAAAAAAAGACAAGGACTTTTCTTTCTTCCACTTTATAATCGACTTGTCACAAGGGCCTTGCATAGTTAAGAGAACTGTGGGCTGTGGTGCAGGATCTGAATATGTGGCTATAACTCCACAAGGAGAAATTTATCCTTGCCACCAATTTGTTGGCGAAGAAGAATTTTTACTTGGAAATGTTGATGACGGAATTTTAAACACTGAACTTAGAGACAAATTTAAAAATTCCAATGTTTACACTAATGAAGACTGTCCAACTTGCTGGGCAAGATATTACTGCTCAGGTGGATGCCATGCCAATGCCTATTACAGCAACAAGGACATCAGCAAACCTTACAAGGTTGGCTGTGCAATGGAAAAGAAAAGAATTGAATGTGCAATTTCAGTTCTAGCAAATGAAGAATAATTTTAAAAATTTATGAACCCTCCGGGGTTCTTTTTTTATAAAATTTATAGATACATAATAGTTTTACCTTAATGGCAATTTTTGATATAATAAACTTTATATGAAGTGGTGATTAAATGGAAAGATGGTTTATAAAAAATAAGAGTGACCCAGGAATTGAATACAAAAAACTGGGCATTAATAATGTTATATATAAAATTTTACTTAATAGAGAAGTTAATAGTGAAGAGGAAATAAAAAGTTTTTTGAAACCTGAGCTTTCAAATTTAAATTCACCAATACTTTTGAAGGACATGGTAAAGGCTTCAAATTTAATTTTAAGTCATCTTGCTAAAAAAAATAATATTAGAATTATTGGAGACTATGATGTGGACGGCGTGACTTCTACTTATATTTTGTATTCAGGTCTTCTAAGAATTGGCGCCAATGTATCCTATGACATTCCTCATAGGGTGGAAGATGGCTACGGAATAAATAATAATTTAATTGATAGGGCATTTGATGATGGTGTAAATCTAATTATTACTTGTGACAATGGAATTGCTGCAAGAGATGCTGTCCTTTATGCAAAATCTAAGGGAATAGATATTATTATAACAGACCACCACGAGGTGCCTAAGATAATAGAAGCTGACAAAGAGAAGGAATTAATTCCTCATGCCAGTGCAGTCATTGATCCAAAACAAAGTTCTTGTTCTTATCCCTTTGAAGACATTTGTGGTGCTGTAGTTGCTTTCAAGTTGATTGAATATTTATATTTAATTAAGGGCGTAGATAAAGAAGAGTTTTACGAAAACTTTTTGCCCTTTGCAGCTATTGCCACTGTCTGCGATGTAATGCCACTTAAAAATGAAAATAGGATTATAGTTTCTCAAGGATTAAAATATTTAAGAGAGACTAAACACCTTGGACTTAACGCCCTTATTGAAGCATCAGACATAAAGAAAAGTGAAATAGATGTATATCATCTTGGATTTATTATTGGACCAACAATAAACTCCAGTGGAAGGTTGGAATCAGCAAAGTATGCTCTAGAATTGCTCTTAGAAAAAGATTATAGCCTAGCACTTGATAAAGCTAAAGAGCTAAGAGAGCTTAACTATGAAAGGCAAAAGCTGACACAAGATGCCTTTAATATAATAGACGAGAAAATTAATCGTGAAAATCTTTTAGAAAAGCAAAAGATTTTGATAATTTATAAGGAAGGACTTAATGAATCAATTCTTGGCATAGTTGCAGGCAAAATAAAAGAAAAGTATTATAGACCCACTGTTGTACTAAGCGATTCAAAGGACTTAATCAAGGGTTCAGGAAGAAGTATTGAAGAATACAATATGTTCAAGGAATTTTCCAAGTCAAAAAATTATTTAGATGCCTTTGGCGGCCATAAAATGGCTTGTGGACTTTCATTGCCCCTTGAAAATTTAGATGATTTCATTAAAGATGTTGATGAAAAAGAAAATTTGACAGAAGAAGACTTAATCAGAAAAATTTATATAGATGGAAATTTAGAACTAAAGTATATTAGCATGAATTTAGTTAAGGAACTTGAAAATCTTGCCCCCTTTGGCAATGGAAATTCTGCTCCAAAATTTGGTGCTAAAAATTTAAAAATAAATACACTAAATATCTTGGGAAAAAATAAAAACTTTTTAAAAATGAATCTTTCTCAAGATAAGGTAAGTTACACAGCAACTTTATTTGAAGATTCTGAAATATTTTTAAATAATCTTGCAAAATCTTATGGAAGGGAAGAAGTAATGGCCCTACTTCAAGGTAGGCCATCAAATTTTTTTATAGATATAATTTTTAATTTGGAACTTAATAAATTTAACGGAAATGTATCCATCCAATTAAAGATTAAATCCTATAGAATTTCAGGTGAAAAGAATGTTAATAGATGAATTAATTGAAAAAGTAAAATCGTATAATGAAAATGCCGATTTTGACATGATAAATCGTGCTTATAAATTTGCTGAAGAGCATCACAAGGGACAAAAGAGAAATTCTGGAGAAGATTATATAATCCATCCCTTAAATGTAAGTTTAATCCTTGCTGAAATGAATATGGATACTGCCACTATTGTCGCTGGATTACTTCACGATGTAGTAGAAGATACTGATGTCACTCTAGAAGATATAAAAAATTTATTTGGTCAAGAAATTGCCGACTTAGTTGATGGAGTTACTAAGTTAAAAAAATTAAATTATAAAAATAAAGAAGAAAAGCAAGCTGAAAATATTAGAAAAATGGTTCTTGCTATGGCAAAGGACATAAGAGTAATAATAGTTAAACTTGCCGATAGACTTCACAACATGAGAACACTTGAGTACATGACTGATGCTAAAAAAATTGAAAAGGCAACAGAAACTGTTGAAATATACGCCCCAATTGCCGATAGACTTGGTATGAGTAGGGTTAAGTGGGAGCTTGAAGACTTATCTCTTAGATACCTTGATGAAGAGGGATATTATGAACTTGTGGAAATGGTAAATAAGAGAAGGAATGAAAGAGAAGACCTAATTAATCACATTATAGCTGAGCTTGAAGAAAATTTAAAAAAAGTTGGCATTGAATGTGAAATAAAGGGAAGGCCAAAGAATTTTTATTCTATTTATAAAAAAATGAAGAAAAAAGGAAAAGTCTTTGATGAAATTTACGATTTATCCGCTGTAAGAATTTTAACTCATTCTGTTAAGGATTGTTACGGAGCTCTTGGTGTTGTTCACACACTTTTTAAGCCAATTCCAGGTAGATTTAAAGATTATATTGCTATGCCTAAGCCTAATAAGTACCAATCTCTTCACACAACTGTAATTGACAATAATGGAGAAACTTTTGAAGTTCAAATTAGGACTTATGAAATGCATCAAACTGCTGAATATGGTATTGCCGCACATTGGAAATATAAGGCTGGCGTTACAAAGGAAACTGCCTTTGATGAAAACTTAACTTGGTTAAGACAACTTTTAGAATGGCAAAAGGACTTAAATGATCCTGGCGACTTTATGGATACCTTAAAGATTGACTTCTTTGCCGACGAGGTTTTTGTCTTTACACCAAGGGGAGATGTTATAAACTTACCAGAAGGATCAACTCCAATTGACTTCGCCTATAGAATTCACTCTCAAGTAGGAAATACTTGTGTAGGGGCAAAGGTAAATGGAAGAATTGTTCCTCTAAACTACACTCTTCAAAGCGGAAATATAGTTGATGTAATAACAAATCCAAATACTAGTCCATCTCTTGATTGGCTTAAAATCGTAAAAAGCCCTCAAGCTCGCAAGAAGATCTCTCAATATTTTAAGGTCAAGGACAAAGAAAAAAATATTGAAAGAGGAAAAGATGCAATTGAAAAAGAAGTAAAAAAACTTGGATATCAAGTTCCTAAAATTTTGCGCGATGATTGGCTAGAGGAAGTTAAGAATAAGCTAAATATGCAGACCCTTGATGAAATGTATGCTGCTGTTGGCTTTGGAACAATTACAACAACACAGGTTACGGCAAAACTATCTGATATTTATAATAAACATTATAAAAAAGACGAAAAAGATGTTGAAGAAATTGTTCAATCAAGAAAGAGATACAATAATCAAGGCATTGAAGTAAAGGGTGTAGATGGAGTAAATGTAAGAATTGCTAAATGCTGTACTCCAGTGCCAGGGGACGACATAATAGGATACATTACAATTGGCAGAGGTATTTCTGTTCACAGAAAAGATTGCAAAAATATGCAAGACAATGTTGATCCTTCAAGACTTGTTGAAGTTAAATGGCAAAGCAGCTATGAAACAAGTTACAGTGCTTCTATTGAGATCAGGGCCTTTGATAAGCCAAATGTTATTAGCGACATTGCTAATAGAGTAAATGATTCTAAGTTAAGCATTTCTTATTTAAATGCCAAGGCAATAAAAAATGGAGATGCTGTAATTGATATTACAGTTGAAATTACTGATAGTGAAGAACTTGAAAGATTAATGGAAAAATTAAAGAGAATCAATAATGTTCTCGAGGTATATAGAGTAAAGGCGTGATAGAATGCGAGCAGTTGTTCAAAGAGTAAAGAGATCTAGCGTATCTGTCGATGGAAAAATTGTTTCAAAGATAGACAAGGGATTAATGGTGCTCCTTGGAGTTGAAGTTAATGATGATGAAAGTGATTTAGACTACATTCTAAAAAAAGTTACAAAGCTTAGAATTTTTGACGACGAAGATGGAGTCATGAATAAGTCACTTCTTGACTACGGATTAGAAATCCTCGTTGTCAGTCAATTTACCCTATATGGAGATGCTAGAAAGGGTAACAGACCTTCCTATATTCGTTCTGCTAAATTTGACCAAGGAATTCTTTTATATGAAAAATTTATTGAAAAACTTGAAAAACTCGATGTAAAAGTTTCTCACGGAGAATATGGCGCTGACATGGATGTAGAACTTATTAATGACGGACCTGTTACAATTTTATTGGATTCAAGTAAGGAATTTTAGGTGAATTATGCAATATAAAATTATGAAATTAGTAGTCGGAGAATTGCAAGAAAATTGTTTTATTCTCTTTGACGAAAACAAAGATGCTTTTGTGGTGGATCCAGGTGGATCAAGCGAAAACATAATTGAGGCAATTGAAAAAAATAATTTAAAGATAAATTATATTCTCTTAACTCATGGTCACTTTGATCATGTTGGTGCAGTTGCTGCTTTGAAAGAAAAGTTTAAGGCTCCAGTATATCTTCATAAAAATGACAGAGAGTTTTTGGAAAATCCAAGAGAAGTTAGAGAATCAGCCTTTGGCCTACAAATTGAAGCTGCCAAGGTAGATGTTTTTGTAAAGGATGGAGACGAAATTCCTTTTTCTGATGATAAAATTAAGGTAATTGCAAGTCCAGGGCATACTATTGGTTCAGTTTGTTACCTTTTCAAAGATTATTTGTTTGCAGGAGACACTTTATTTAACGGATCTATTGGAAGAACAGATTTCCCTGAATCAGATCACTCACTTATGCTTGAGTCACTTAAGAGGTTAAAGGAACTTGATGACGATATTTATGTTTTGTCAGGTCACGGTCCAGAATCACAAATGAGTTACGAAAAGATGTCAAACCCTTATTTAAGAAGATTATGATTGAAATTGAATGTGAAAATGAAGCTCTAAAAAAATCTATTTTTGAATTTTTTAGGATGAAACTTCCCAAGGATTATAAAAATTTAGATTTGCATTTAAAAATTAAAGTTCTTGATGAATTTATTTTTCTTGAAATTTTGGGAGAGAAAATAAATAAAAGTGCAAATCTTGATTTAAAAAATGACAAGCCTCACTTTGTTATAAACAGATTCCTCTTTGATTTATTTTCAAATTATGAAGATTTTGATTCTAGCTTTGGAATTTTAACTGGAGTTAGGCCCTTAAAACTAGTCTCAAAAGTTTTTGAAAATAGTTCCTATGAGGAATCAATAAAAATCTTATTTGATAAATACAGGATAAATGAAAGTGACACAGATTTTTTATATAGAATTTATAAAAATCAGGAAAAACTTCGTGAAAATTCTAATTTAAATAATTACAATGTCTATGTGCACATACCTTTTTGTCCAAGTAGATGCCTTTATTGCTCCTTTGATACAACTATTGGGAATAAAATAAAGATAGATGCTTATACTAAAAATTTAATTGATGACATAAAATCTTATGAGTTAAATTTTTCTAAAAAGCCAAATTCAATTTATATTGGCGGGGGGACGCCAACAGCAATAGGAAAAGAAAATTTAGATAAAATTATTGATGCTGTATTAGAAAAATTTAGTAGCGCAAGGGAATTTACTGTTGAATGCGGAAGAATAGACAGTCTTAGTATAGAAGTTTTAGAAATGCTAAAAAGAAAAGGTGTTAATCGAATTAGTTTAAATCCACAAAGCTTTAACGAAGATGTTATTAGCAAATTAAATAGGGTATCAAATGAAAATTTTAGTTATTGGTTATATAAAGCGAGAGAAATTGGCTTTGATGTTATCAACATGGACTTAATAATGGGCCTTCCTGGAGAAAGTAAGGAAAGCATTTTAAAATCAATAAAAAAAGCAATTGATTTTTCGCCAGAAAACATTACCCTACACAGCTTGGCACTAAAAAATGGCTCAAAACTTTTCGAAAATTCTTATTTTAACGAAGAAGATTATAGTGATCTCATTGAAGAATCGAAGAAACTAATGCTTGATTCAAACTATGAGCCTTATTACCTTTACAGGCAGAAAAAATCTGTTATTAGTTCAGAAAATATTGGCTATGCAAAAAAAGGATCTTCTTCTATTTATAATATTGTAATGATGGAAGAGCTGGAAAACATTATTGGATTTGGCCTTGGAGCAAGCACAAAAATTTTAGATTCACAGGGAAAATTTAAGAGAAATTTAAATTCTAAAAATCTCGAAGATTTTATAAAGAGGAGATAATTTTGAAATTAAGTGAAATTTTAAAAAAAATAAATATTATCCAAACAAACTTTAACATTGATGAAAATAAAGAAATTAATAAAATCGCCTTCCACACTAAGGATGTAGTAGAAGGCGCTATTTTTGTTGCAATTAAAGGTTATGTAACTGATGGACATAAGTTTATAAAAAAAGCCAGTGAGCTTGGAGCAGAACTTGCTGTTGTGGAAGATTTTGTTGATGTGAAAATAAAACAAATAAAAGTTCCTAATTCTAGAATTGCTCTTGCAGATATGGCTGCAAATTTTTATAAAAACCCATCAAGGGAAATGAATGTAATTGGTATTACAGCTACAAATGGAAAGACAACTACTGCCTTTATGGTAGATTCAATTTTAAAGGAAGATAAAAGGGAAACTGGCATGATAGGCACTGTCTTAACTAGGTATAAAGATGTAAAAATTCCATCAATACTTACTACACCAGAGTCTCTCACTCTTCAGTCATACTTAAGAGATATGGCAGATAATAATATTACTGATGTGACTATGGAAGTCTCTTCTTCAGCCCAAGAACTTTTTAGAGACAAAAATATTGATTTTGACATAGTTACTTTTAACAATCTTGGCAGGGAACACATTGATCAACATGGAAGTTTTGAAAAATATTTTCACTACAAATCAAGACTAATTAGACATGCCAAAAAAGATGCCCTTGCAATTTTAAATGCCGATGATGAGATGATTTATTCTCTAAAAGAAAAAACTCAGGCTAAAGTTTTGTCTTTTTCACTGGAGAATGACAAAGCAGATTTTGGGATTTCTGATTTAGATTTATCTACGGGCAAGGGAAAATTTATATTTAATATAAATAAAGATATAAAACTAAAAGATTTTACAATAAAAAAGTCTAACTTCAAAGTTGAGCTTGGCTCTGTGGGTTATTCTTCGGTTATGAATTCTGTAGTTGCAATAATTGTTGCACTATGTCTTAATATAGAAAAAGAAATAATAACTGATGCACTAAAAAATTTTAAGGGTGTAGAGAGACGATTTGAACTTATCTTTGATGAAGATTTTAAAATTTTAGACGACCACTTTGCCAATGAAAAAAATATTGATGCAACAATGGAAACTCTTAAAATGATGGTATATAAAGACTTAAATATTTTATATGCCATAAGAGGACACAGAGGAGTGGAAGTAAATAGAGAGATCACTGAAAGACTTGTTAAGTGGATAAAAATTTTAAAACCAAGGACTTTAGCTGCTACTCTATCAAAAGACACAGTTGGCGAAAAAGATAGGGTGACAGAGGAAGAATTAATGGTTTTTAAGAATATTTTAAAGGAAAATAATATTGACTGTAAAATTTATGATACCTTAGAAGACGCTGTAAATAATTCAATTGATCTTTTAAATAGTGAAGATGTACTGTTGCTTGCAGGCTGCCAGGGCATGGATAAGGGCGCAAAATATGTGAAGGAAAAACTTTTAAGAGAAAATAAGGTTAAAGATATCCATGGATTTTCTCACAGAATAGACAGTAGAATCTGTTAAAGTTGAATTTTACGAGAACTTGTTTTATAATTAAAATAGATTTTTATGGAAATAAATAATAAAATAAATCGCTAATCGTTTATTTATATTTTAACGAATAAGCTCCAAACCATTTGAGGCTTGGAGTTTAATTTTTAGGAGGAAATATGGCTGAAAAAATGGGAAATCTCAAGAGAAGTAATTATTGTAATGAGATTTCAGAAGAAATGATTTCAAGAGAAGTTACCTTAATGGGCTGGGTTGCTAAACAAAGATCCCTTGGCTCAATAATTTTCGTTGACCTTAGAGATAGAAGTGGAATTGCACAAATTGTATTTGATGACACATCTTCTGATGAGCTTTTAGAAAAGGCATCACATCTTCGTGGAGAATTTGTAATTGCTGTAAGAGGTAAAGTTCGTATGAGATCATCAATAAATGAGGAGCTTGAAACTGGACGAGTTGAAGTTCTTGCCAGCGAACTTAAAATTTTAAGTGAATCTGAAGTTCCACCAATTTATGTAAAGGACAACGACAATGTTTCTGAAAACATGAGATTAAAATACAGAACTTTAGATTTAAGAAAGCCAAGTATGCAAAAAAATCTCATGATTCGTTCAAAGATTTACAAAATCACTCGTGACTTCTTCTATGAAAATGGATTTATAGAAGTTGAAACTCCAATGTTAACTAAGCCAACTCCTGAAGGAGCAAGGGATTATTTAGTGCCTAGTAGAGTTAATCCTGGCGAATTTTACGCCCTTCCTCAATCACCACAACTTATGAAACAACTTTTAATGGTTGCAGGACTTGACAGGTACATCCAAATTACAAAATGCTTTAGAGATGAAGACTTAAGGGCAAATAGACAACCTGAATTTACGCAAATTGACATGGAACTTAGTTTTGTAACTGAAGAAGATGTGATGGAAATAAATGAAAGATTCTTGCAAAGACTATTTAAAGAAATTTTAAATAAAGATATTGAGCTTCCTATAAAGAGAATGAAATATGCTGAAGCAATGGATAGATTTGGAGTTGACAAGCCAGATTTAAGATTTGGCATGGAACTCCACGACATATCTCATCTTGTAAAGGAATGCGGCTTTAAAGTATTTGAAGGAAATACAGAAAAGGGCAAAAGTGTCAGAGGAATTAAAGTTGATGGCGGAAGCGAATTTTACTCTAAGAAACAAGTTAAAAAACTAGAATCCTTTGTAAAAGATTTTAAGGCAATGGGTCTATCTTGGATTAGAGTAGATGAAGAAATTGATTCTCCAATTGCAAAATTCTTGTCTGAAGAAAAAATGAATGAAATTATTAAGGCTTTTGATGCAAAAAAAGGCGATTTAATTTTGATTTTAGCTGATAAAAACTCAGTTGTTTACAGTGGCCTTGGAAATCTTCGTAACAAGATAGCAAGAGACATGGATTTAATCGACGAAAATGATTATAAACTTACATGGATTACTGAATTCCCTCTATTTGAATACGACGAAGAAGAGGGAAGATATATGGCTATGCACCATCCTTTCACTAGTCCATTAGATGAAGATGTAGATAAACTTACTAGTGACAAAGAAAATGCAAGAGCAAAAGCCTATGACATTGTAATTAATGGCGATGAAATGGGCGGAGGAAGTATTAGAATTAATGACCCAGAAATTCAAGAAAAAATGTTTGAAGCTTTGGGACTTTCTGAAGAAGAAGCTAATGAAAAATTTGGATTCCTATTAGAAGCCTTTAAATATGGAGCACCACCACATGGAGGACTTGCTTATGGATTAGATAGACTTGTCATGCTATTTACTAATGCCAAGAGCATTAGAGATGTAATAGCATTTCCAAAAACTCAAGCCGCAACTTGTCTATTAACTGGTGCACCAACAAGCCTTTCTGAAAAACAATTAGAAGAAGTTCATGTAAAAGTTATAGAAAAAGAAAAAGAAGAAGAAAAATAATAAAAAAAGAAGATTAAGGTGATATTATGGAAAGCATTGGAATTGTCAGAGCAAAGGATAACAATAAAATTTTTGTAGAATTTACAAGAGAAAGTGCTTGCGGAGAAAGTTGTGAATCTTGTAGTGCAAAATGTGCTGAATCAGAGAGAGAACTTTTTGAATTTCAAAATACTGTGTCAGCCAATGTTGGCGACCTTGTAAAAATTAAGACAAGGGACAAGTCTGTACTTTCTTATAAATTTTTAGTATATGGTCTTCCTTTAATTTTATTTATGTCTACAATTACAATTTCCTATATTATTATGAGCAAGACTTCCATGGGAAATATAGATTTAATATCACTAATTATTGGGGTGTTTTCCTTACTTATTTCCCATTTAGTATTAAAAGAAATAGATCACAAATTTAACAAAACAAATAAAGGTGCTATTTTTCTCGAAAAAATGTAGGTGAGAAATGTTTAGTAAAAACTGGTATAAAGCCTTATATATTTTTTCAATTATCCTATTTATTTTGTCTTTGATTTTTTTCATCTACTCACTTGCAAATAAAAAGTACTCATCAGAAATTATTTCTGAGAATAAAAATATTAGAGAAGAAATAAATTTAATTGAAGATAAAACAAGGGCTATTACAGAAGATATTGATTCTCTAGAAATTGAATTTAATATAAAATCACAAGAATTTTATGAAAAATATGGATATCAATTTGAGTCAAGTAAATCTGATGAAATAAAAAGATTGAAAGAGGATTATACAAATCAAAACAAAGCCATAGTAGCCGAGATTAAGGAAAGATTAAAGGCCTATGGAGCTTATTTTGAGTCTGATATTTATGAAAAAGATGGCTATGACAAATCAGTTAATGATTTTCTAGATCTTTATAGCGAGGAAAATTTAGACAAACACAAAAATATATACAATGAGCTTAATATTAAAGCTTATGTTGAAGAATCAAATGGATTTGCCAAGAGCATTTTAAAATTAAATAAAAATTCAAAGGAACTGGATGCCTTGGTTTTTTATGCTTCAATTTACAGCTCAAATATTTATTCTTATATAAATGATGAAAAATCATCTCTTTCAGAAATTTATGCAGATGTAAATAATCTTTTGTTTATTTATAAGGAAATTGAGAGAAAGGGCTACAAAACTGGAAATTTAAAGTCTGAAAATTTAATTTACTTGAATAAATTTATGGAAGAAAAAATTTCATCCTATTACAAAAATCTTGGTATTTTAAAAGCTTTAGAAAAGAGTGATAAAAATGATTAAAAATAAAAAAATTACAATATCAATCATTTTTATTGCCCTTGCTTTTGCTTTCTCTTTTCTTGGATTTTCTAATTTAAGAACTGTGGGATCTTCTTACTTTAACTTATCAAGAGAAAACTCAGCTCTTTTAGAGAGTAAGAAGAAGGCTGAAGATAAATTTAAAACTTTGAGCCAAGAAAACAACAGTAAAAAGTCAAAATTAGATGTAATAAACAACGAAATAAATAAATTTGACATTATTAAAGACAAGACTTCCGAAATAGATAGCATGAATATGGAAATTAGTGACTCACTAATTTCTTTTCGCAAAAATAACTTTAATGAATTATACAATATAGAAAATGGAAAGATCAACGATTATAAGCCATTAAAGGGAAGTTTTATTGAAGAAAATTTAACAGAAGAAGATGTTAGATCAAATCTTCTCATGATTGAGTTTCTCTTAAATTCCTACTATAATTTTGATTTAAATAGAAATATAAGTAAGCACAACCTAAAGGCCTATGAAAATCTTGGAATCATAGATTATTTAATTAATGGAGATAATTACATGCTAAAGTCTATTTTATTAAATGACACTTCCAAAATTTCAAAGCTAAAGGAAGAAAAAGAAACTATTTTAAAGGAAGAAGAAGAATTCTTTTCGGTTTACGAAAATATTTATGGCGACAAGGAAAATATTAAAATATTGGGTCAAAATAAAGATAACATTTTGAAAAGTGAAACAGCTAAGAAAAGAGACGAAGATAATAATTTTAGGATCTTAAATGCCCTTTGTATTGATATTTTAAACTCATCTGTAAATTATTTAGAAAGTTATAAAATTGTGTCAGAAAATGGCGTAAACAAATTAAATGTTTTAGATGATAGCCTTATGAGTGAAAAAAATGAAAATAATAAACTTACTGTAACTTACTATAACAGAGTAAGCGGAGAAACTTATACATTGTCAGAAGAGAGAGAGTAGCTCTTCTATTTTAGGAGAAAAATGAAGGATAAATTAATTAGAATAGATTATCATGGCAAGGAAATTATTTTAATTCCAACTGCCCATGTTTCACAAGAAAGTGCAAAATTAGTTAGAGAAACTATTGAAGAAGAAAAACCTGATTCAATTTGCATTGAACTTGATGAACAAAGGTACAAGAATTTAAAAAATCCTGATGCTTGGAAAAATACAAATATTATTGACATAATTAAACAAAAAAAAGTTACACTTTTAATTGCAAATTTAATTCTTTCATCTTACCAAAAAAATATTGCCAAGAAGCTAAAGACAAATCCTGGTCAAGAAATGATTGAGGGTATGAAAGCATCAGAAGAATTTGGCATAAATTTAGTCTTAGCAGACAGAAGCATCCAGACAACTTTTATGCGTATTTGGAGAAAGATGGGATTTTTTGAAAGAATAAAATTATTTTTTTCTTTAATGTCCATAGACGATGATGAAGATGTTTCAGAAGAGGACCTACAAAAATTAATTGAAAGAGATAATCTTGAGCTTGCAATTGAAGATATGGGCAAGGATTATCCTCAGATAGCAGCAACTCTTTTACATGAAAGAGATAAGTATCTAGCATATAATATTAAAAATGCTCCAGGGGATAAAGTTATTGCCATTCTTGGCGCGGCACACACTCCAGGTGTTGAAGAAGAAGTTTTTAAAGAGCAAAATATTGAAGAATTAAATAAAATTCCGCCAAAATCTTTTGCTGGCAAGGTCATACCTTGGTTAATACCAATTTTAATTGTAGTTTTAATTGGACTTGGCTTTAAGCAAAGCATGAATACAGGAATGGCGCAAATAAAGTCATGGTTTTTATTTAATTCTGTTCTCGCGGCTCTCTTAACGGCTCTATGTCTTCCTCATCCACTTAGTATTTTGACAGCTTTTGTTGCAGCTCCTTTTACATCTATAAACCCAATGCTTGCTTGTGGTTGGTTTGCAGGTCTTGTAGAAGCAAGCTTAAAAAAACCTACAGTTGAGGATGTAAATAATATTCCTGAAGATATTTTTAGTATAAAAGCTTGGATTCACAATAAATTTTTGAAGGCTCTTTTAGTGGTAATACTGGCAAATATTGGCTCATCAATTGGAACAATAATTGCTGGAAGTAAAATAATACAAAGTTTATTCTAAAGGCAAAAAAATTAAGGTAATGGAAAAATTTATCCATTACCTTTTTTATTTGCCTTAATTTTTCTTGAAGATTCTTTAATTATTCTAACTAAACCTTGAGATAAGACTATGCCGAGGGCAAGTGCAGATGTAGTTAAAGTTGTTTTAATGACTTGTTCTCGCATTAAAATATAATTTGATTCTATAAAATAATACATAATATAATACATTCCTGCTCCTGGTACAAGTGGTACTAGGCAAGGAAGTGTAAATACTGTGGCGGGTTTTTTAAACTTAATAGCAAAAGTTTCAGAAAAAATTCCTATGAGAAAAGATGAAATCAAGTAAGAAATCATATAGTTCTCACTAAAACTAAATAAATATTCGTAAATTATCCATATAAAACCGCTTAGGGCTGATGTAATGATCCTAACTTTTTTTGGAAGTTTAAAATAAATAGTAAAGCCATAGGTAGCAAAGGCTGATAAGAAAAATTGTGAGAGCATCTTCATAGTATAAACCTCATAATTTTTAAGCCAACGCCAACGCCAAAGGCTATGGCAAGTGCAATAAAGAAGGCTTTAATCATAGTAATGGCACCTGTTATAAATTCGCCGCTCATTATGTCTCTCACAGAGTTTGTTATGGCAACACCAGGAACCAAAAGCATTATTACTCCAATGATTATGTTGTCAATGTTTGAGCCAAAACCAAAGTGTACACAGATAATTGCTAGGACTGATGTAATAAAGGCGCAAATAATATTATTTATGAAAAAAGAAAGTTTAAAGTAGCTAAGTTTTTCAAGAACTATGGGGATTAAGATGCCAATAAGAAAACTAGCCAAGAAGTCCTTTAAGTCGCCTCCAAATAAAAGTGTGAAGAAGGAGGAAGCAATGCCTCCAGAAAAATATATTTTCTTTGGATTTTCTTCAGCTGCATCAATTTCAAAAAGTCTTTCATAGCCTTCCTTTATGGAAAGATCTCGTGAGACAAATTCTCTTGAAAAAGAATTTACGCAGTCGATTTTATATAAATTTGTATCTGAAATTGTAATTTTTCTAAAATTGCTAAGAGTTTCACCCTCAAACTCCATTGAAATAAAAATTGCAGAGGGTAGAGCATAGGCTGAAACATTAGAAATATTAGAGACCGACTTACAAATCCTTTCGATTGTATCTTCTGCCCTATAAGATTCTGCTCCATTTTGAATTAATAAAGCGCCAGTGAATAAGGATAGATTCATTAAATCTTTAGCATCTTTTATATTGTTTATAACTTTCGCCATTTTATCACCAAGCTAATTATACTATGGAGTTTTTTTATTCTCAATTGTAAATAGTAAATTGAATCTAATAATTTAATTTGTTATAATTACTTAGATAGGGGTGATTATATGGAAATGCCCATAGTTTCAATAATTGGCAGACCAAATGTAGGCAAATCTACTTTATTTAACAAAATAGTAGGAAGAAAAGTTTCTATAACTGAAGATACTCCAGGTGTAACTAGAGATAGAATATATCAACCTGCATCTTGGCTTAATTATAAATTTTTACTTGTGGATACAGGTGGACTTGATCTAAAGGACGAAGACATATTTATGTCTAGCATCAAGGCACAAATCGATATGGCACTAGAAACTTCTGATGTTGTAATATTTTTAGTAGATGGTGCTGAGGGTTTAAATCCAACAGATGTAGAAATTTCACAATTTCTCAGAAAAACAAAAACTAAAGTTGTTTTAGCTGTTAATAAATACGATTCAAAAATAACAAAGGAAAATATTTTTGATTTTTATGAATTAGGTTTAGGAAATCCCATTGGCATAAGTGCTGAACAAGGCACTGGTGTAGGTGACCTACTTGACGAAGTTGTTAGTGATTTTACACCAGTAGATGATATAGAAGATGATGATCTTATAAGGGTTACCTTAATAGGCAAACCAAATGTTGGCAAGTCCTCTCTTCTAAATTATTTAACTGGAGAAAACAGGTCTATAGTTACGGATATTCCTGGCACTACAAGAGATTCAATTGACTCTTTAATTAAATACAAGGACAATGAATATGTTTTTGTTGACACTGCTGGACTTAGAAAAAAGAAAAAAATTGTACCAGGTGTTGAGAGGTATTCAGTGATAAGAACTCTTACTGCAATTGAAAGATCAAATGTCTGTGTACTTATGATTGATGCGCTAGAAGGTGTAACTGAACAAGATTCTAAAATTGTTGGATATGCTCATGACAATAATAAGGCAATTATTATTGCAGTGAATAAGTGGGATGCTCTTGAAAAAGAAACAAAGACTATGAAAAATTTTGAAAAGGAAATAAGAAATCAGCTTCCCTTCGTCTTATATGCTCCAATAATATTTATATCAGCTAAAACCGGTCAAAGAGTAAATGAATTTTTAGATTTAATTGAAGTGGTAAACAACAATTACAACCACAGAATTCAAACTGGTGTATTAAATGATATTTTAAATAGAGCAGTTCTCATGAATCAACCGCCATCAGATAAGGGCAAGAGAGGAAAGCTCTACTATGGATCTCAAGTAAGCGTTAGACCGCCAAAGTTTTTACTTTCTGTTAATGATAAAGAATTATTCCACTTCTCCTATTTGAGATATATTGAAAATCAAATTAGAGATACCTATTCCTTTGATGGCACTCCAATAATATTGGAGTTGAAAAACAGAGTTAGTCCAAGAGCTGACAAAGGACCAAGAAGATGAATTATTTCCTAGTTTTAATTATATCTTATTTGATTGGAACAATTTCTGGTTCCTATATTATAGGAGAATTATTTTTAAATAAAGATATTAGAAAATATGGTTCAGGCAACGCTGGCACGACTAATGCCATGAGAGTTCTTGGTAAAAAGGCAGGTGTTACAACCTTTGTTATTGATTTTTTAAAGGGAGTAGCAGTAACTTATATAATTGGGAAATTTTTCGGGAGAAACCTTGTTCCACTGGGAATACTTGGAGCTGTAATTGGCCACGATTTTCCCTTCTACATGAATTTTAGAGGTGGAAAGGGAGTTGCTACAACTCTAGGCGCCTTAGCTCTTTTTAATTTTCCCCTTACCTTAATATGTTATATTGTATGGGTGCTTGGAACTCTTCTAACAAAAATAGTTTCTGTTGGTTCAATTTTATTTTTCATTTCAATTATTATTGTCTATACTTTTATGTCAGACCTAACTACTTATAATATAATTCTAATTAATCTTATTGCTTTAATAGGAATAATAAGACATAAGGATAACATCAAGAGATTAATAGCCGGAAATGAAAATAAAATAGGAGGTAGGAAATGAATATTACACTATGTGGTGGTGGAAGCTGGGGTACTGCCATTGCTAGGCTTTTATCAAATAAAGGGCATAAGGTAAATTTTTATATTAGAAATAAATCTGTAATTGATGATATAAAGAAAAATAAAGAAAATTCAAAATATCTTCCAGGAGCAAAATTTAAAAATGAAATCAACCTTACTAATGATTTAGATAGCGTTCTTGAAGATATTGATGTTTTTGTTATTGCAGTGCCAACTTCTAGCACTAGAGAAATTTTAGAAAGAATTAAGGGCAAGATTTCAAAGGAGACAATTATTGTCAACTTATCAAAGGGATTTGAACTTGAAACTCTCGATAGAATTTCAGAAATTTCATCAGAAATTTTAAAGGACAATCCCTTTGTAGCTCTTTCTGGACCATCTCACGCTGAAGAAGTAGGAAAGGATATTCCAACAACTCTTGTAGCTTCTTCTCTAGATACAAGGGCTGCAGTAACTATTCAGCACGAATTTTCTACTTCAATTTTTAGAATTTACACAAATCCCGATTTAATCGGGGTTGAAATAGGTGGAGCTTTAAAAAATATTATTGCTCTTGCTGCAGGTATGAATGATGGTCTAGGTTATGGAGATAACTCAAAGGCAGCACTAATGACTCGTGGAATTTATGAAATGAGTAAACTAGGTATTGTAATGGGTGCAAACCCACACACCTTCAATGGACTATCTGGCATTGGTGACTTAATAGTAACCTGCACAAGTATGCACTCTAGAAATAGAAGAGCAGGAATATTAATTGGTCAAGGTAAATCAATGGAAGAAGCTTGCAAGGAAGTGGGTCAAGTAGTTGAGGGAGTTAAGACTGTTAAGTCTGCTTATAAACTTTCTCAACTTAAAAACATAGAAATGCCAATAACAAATGCACTTTACCAAGTTTTATATGAAGGTTACGATCCAAATAAAGCTGTGTATGATTTAATGACTAGAAAAAATAAGGACGAAATAGAGCAAATCTTCTTCGAATAATAACATATTGCAGGAGTTTGTGATATAATTATTTGATGAATAGGTGGTTTTTTTGAACAGTTTTTTTAAAAAAAATAAATTTTTCAAGAGAAGGATACTGGCTCTTTTAATTTTTTTAATTTTAATTGTATTTTTTGCAAAATTAATAAGAGGAAGTAGAGTAAATAATTATAAAACAATTTTTCCAACTTTGACCACTTTTGAAAAGGATATTGACACAAAAATTTACAATCTCTTTGATGAAAAATCTTATTTTTCAAAGGGAGATGGGATTGTAGTATTTCATGCCAGTGAAGGACAAAAGGTGCCTGTAGGATATGAAGTTGCAAATTTAAATTTAATGGAAGATGTATCCTCTTTAAAGGATGAACTAAATAAAGTTAAGGCTGCAATAAAGATAAAAAAGGGAATTGAACCCGTAGAAAAAGAAAATTCTTTGAGTTTTACAAAAAATCTTCAAGAACAAATAAAAAACAAAAATTATTCTGGGGTTTATTTTGATATAAATTCATCAGATGAAGCTTCTCAAGAAAACATTAATGAGGCTGAATTAAAGGAATATCTTGAACTATCAGAGGATACTCTTTTGCTTAAGAAAAGGGACTTAGAAGAAAAAATTTCTAAATTCAATTTTTCTTATCTTGCAGAATTTAGTGGTATAGTTACTTATAAAATTGATGGCAATGAAGATTATTTTAAAATCGACAATTTAGATAAGTTTACTTATAAATATTTAAATAAAAACTACAACTTTAAAAGTTTGGAAATGGAAACCAAGGTAAAAAATGGAGATCCGCTTTTTAAAATAGTAAATAATTTAAATTGGAAAGTTGCCTGCACTATTAACAATGTCTCACAAATTTCAAATTATAATCTCGGGGATTCTGTTAAAATACAAATTCCAGAAATTGAAGATATTTATGGTATAGTGGAAAAAATAAATAAAGATAATAATCATGCCGTAATTATTGTTAGCCTAGATAGATATTTTGAAAATATGTATTCTAATAGGATACACGATGGCAAAATTATTGTAAATAAAACTAAGGGCTTTGAAATACCAAAGTCAACGCTTATAGAAAGAGATAATCTTACTGGAGTATATGTACAGGAAATCAAGGGGCTTGTTAAATTTGTGCCAGTTGAAATAGTAAGTGAGACTAATGATTATGTCTTTATCAACAAGGGAAATAAAGAGTCTGTTATTAGCATTGGCGATAAAAGTTATAAAACTGTAACTGTTAATGACGCCATAGTAATAAATCCAAAAACTGTAGATGAGTCAAGAATCTTAAATTGAGGTGATATTTTGAATTTGGAAGACAATTTAAAAAAACTTTATGAAGATATAGAAATAGCAAAGGATAATTCTAATTTTAAAAGAGATGTCAAACTAATTGCTGTATCAAAGACCCATCCAGTAGAAATGATAAAGGTTTTTAACCAACTTGGTGTCATGGATTTTGGCGAAAATAAGGTTCAAGAACTTGTTTCAAAGATAGAAGATAAAGAAATTGAAGAAAAGTTAAAAAATAATAAAATAAATTTTCATTTGATTGGCAATTTACAGACTAATAAAGTAAAATATATTTATGACAAAGTAGAATTAATTCAATCTTTGGATAGAATAAAATTAGCTAAAGAAATTAATAAGAGAGCAGAAAAAGATGACATCAAAGTAAATTGTCTTGTGCAAATAAATATTGGCAATGAAGAGACTAAATCAGGAATAAAATATGAAGATACTGAAGATTTTATTTATGAGCTTTTAGATTATAAAAATATTAATATTAAGGGGCTTATGGCTATTGCTCCAAATAGTCCTGATGAAAATTTGCTGAGAAAATTATTTGAGAAGATGAATATAATGTTTGAAAATATTGCATCTAAAAACTATGATGGGGTTGAGATGAAATATTTATCAATGGGGATGAGCCATGATTTTAAATTGGCAATCCAAGAAGGATCCAATATGATCAGAGTTGGTTCTAAATTATTTGGAAATAGAAATTATAATTAGGAGGATATTATGGCAGAAAAAACTATGGACAAACTAAAGAAAATCTTTGGCTTTGCAGATGAATATGAATACGAAGATTTTGACGAAGATTTTGAAGATGATGTAAAGGAAGCAGAGGTTGTAGAACCTACTTATGCACCAAAGAACATCACTCATACTAAGGCTAAATCAAGAGTATCAACAAGCAATATGATTATTACAGTTCATGAACCACTTTCTTATGATGAATCACCACTTATAGTTGATGATTTAAGAGATTTTAAGGCAGTTGTTCTTAATTTTGAACAACTTGATGTTGATGTTAAGAGACAAATCTTTGATTTTGTAAGTGGAGCTCTTTACGCCCTTGATGGAAAGATGCAAAAAGTTAATAAAGACATTTTTATCTTGGCACCAAACAATGTTGAAATTGATGGATTAAAAGAGCAACTTAAGAACAACGGAATGTTTCCTTGGTAAATTTAAACAGAATAGATTTAATTAATCATATTAATAGGCCTGAGGAAAGGACTACTATAAGGAAAGTTATTGACAAAATGGAATCTGTAATGAAAAGTCATATTACCGAATCAACAGATTTTTTAAATCCTCATGAGATTAATTTGTCTATTTCCATTTTAAATAGGTTTAAAGATGAAATCTCCTATGAAATCCATGGGGGCTACAATGACAGTGAATCCTGCATCATTTATATTTATCCTAGTTATAAATGTGAAAATGATGCAGACGATATTGTCTTATTTAAATTTGAATCTAATGAAAAAATTAAACATGGCGATGTACTAGGATCTATTTTAGGCCTAAGTATAGACAGACAAAAAATAGGTGATATTTTAATTGGAGAAAAATTCACTTATTTTTTTGTTAAAAGAGAAATTGCAAACTTTATAGAAATAAACCTCACAAAAATATCTAAATATAATATTATCCTCAGCCGTGAAGATAAAATTTCTGATCTCCCAAAAAAGGAATATGACTACAAAAAAATAGTTGTCTCTTCCTTTAGATTAGATAATTTAATCTCTAAGGTTTTTAATCTATCAAGATCAAAGGTTAAAAAGATGATAGATGGTGAACTTGTAAAAGTTAATTTTGCCAAGGAGACAAGAGCTCACTTTGAGCTTGAGGAAGGTGACTTGGTTTCCCTTAGAAAATATGGAAGATTTAGAATTTTTGAAGTTGAAGGAAGCACTAAGAGGGGCAATTTTGTCGTTTTAGTGAGATTAAATAAGTAAGGAGATACTATGTTCGTTGCTATTTTTAGCATTATTTTAATAATTATAGATCAGTTTACAAAATATTTGGTGGTTACAAATATTGCAAATGAAAATCCAGTTGTATTAATTGACAACTTTTTGAAACTCTATTACATAGAGAATAGAGGTGCAGCCTTTGGAATTTTACAAGGATTTAGATCTCTATTTACAGTTATAACTATCCTAGTTTTATTGTTTTTAATTGTATTTTTAATTAGAAATTATAATAAGGTTCCCTTTATTTATTTAGTTAGTTTCAGTCTTCTTATTGGAGGGACTATTGGAAACTTTATAGACAGAATTAGACTTCACTATGTTGTTGACTTCATTAGCATGAGGTTCTTTGGTCATGATTTTGCAATTTTTAATTTTGCCGATATGTTTATTGTTCTTGGAACAATTTTAATTTCCATTGGAATAGTTCTTCACGACAATAAAAGGTGACTTATGTTTTTAAGGCTTAGAATCGCTTATTTTAAGCCTTTCTATTTTTATCGTCAAAAATTGGTCAAAAACATTTATATCAGGGCCCTTATCATATCAAATTTATCATTGATGTTATCTTCATTAACTTCTACATAGTTTTTCATGATTGTTTCTATCTCGTCTCCAATTACTTGGGCGACTACAGTTAGATCTATTCCAGAGCCTACCAGGATTGTTGCTCTCGTATGTCTAAAACAGTGAGGGGATAGTTTATACTTTTTTAAACGATAATATGTTGCTTGGTATGTCACGTCGTAGAAAATTCTACCTTGGGTATCAAAGGTTGCCAACATTAATTGCTTATATAAACTTTCAGAAATCGGGACTATCCTATATGAGTTGTCTGTTTTTAAGATGGTTGTTAATATTTTTTTATCTCGT
The DNA here is from genome assembly GCF_040096015.1 of Peptoniphilus hominis (ex Hitch et al. 2025). NCBI lineage: Bacteria > Bacillati > Bacillota > Tissierellia > Tissierellales > Peptoniphilaceae > Peptoniphilus > Peptoniphilus hominis (ex Hitch et al. 2025). The sequence continues at coordinate 132,969 of NZ_JBBMFO010000001.1, forward strand.
AAAAATTGTCTTTCAACTGTTATAGTCATATTTTTAACACTTTGAATACATAGACCCAATGCCTCACTGATACGCATACCTGTTTCATAAAGTAGCTGTATTAGTAGTTTCATTTTGGGTTTTTTTGTGTCGTTTAAAATTTTTTGGTATAGATCCTCTGTGATAAATTTTATTCGCTCATCTTTCTTGGTCTTGTCATAATAGAGAAGGTCACACGGATTATTTTCACACGCTCTTACTTTTTTTATGGCAAAGGTAAAAATGATATTTAATACTGCTATGTTTAGGTTATAGCTGTTACCAGTTAGCTTTCTTTTATTTTCTATAAAGTTATATAATTCGGTGGATTTTATGGAATTAATATCTCTGGGAAGAAAATCTGAAAAAAGATTCATGCAACTTCTGTATGTGGTTTCTGTTGATGTAGAATCCCTGTTGTTTGTTTTCTCCATTCGTGCAAGGTAGAGTTCAAAAATCTCTTCCAGGGTGTATTCGTTGCCAAGTATCCCACTTTTTTCTAGTTTTTGGAGTTCAAAGTATTTTTCTTTTGCCCAGAGGTTGGCATCTTTTTTCTTGTCAAAGCCACCTTTTGGCTTTTGACGCCATTTTCCTTTTTTATCTTTGTAGCTTACAATGGCTTGCCACTTGCCATTTTCTCGCTGTCTTATTGTTATGTTCATTATATCTACTCCTTTATTTGGAGTAACACTGGGGGAGTGATTTGTGATATAATTTATTTGAGTTTTGATAAGGTGTTTATCACCTTTTAGGGGATGTGTTTATAACGTCTCCTATTTTTTTTGGTTAAAATTGAGGTTCCCAAGGATATAATTTATGATAAAAATGTTTTACAGACCCAAAGACCTCTTCTACTCTTGGATCTCGTCTGATAGCCATTGGTATTTTTTGTGATAAATTTTCTGCACTCTCTACATCTAGCCCTTTAATTACAGATTTAATTAGGTCAGATTTTAGGGTATTAGATTTGTAAGGTATTTCACAATCATCACAGATATCAGTCAATTCTTTTTTAGTTAGAAAGTTTAATGTTGTGCTTAAATCTGTTGTTGTGTTAACTAACTCGGAACTTAATAATTCCTTAAGACTTTCGTTTTCTAATTTTTTCGATGATATCCAGTCATATCCTAGGGTGTAAATAAAGTCGAAAGCAGCATCTCTATTGAAATTTTTAAAAATTTCTTTCGCATATTCTTTGTCAAAGTGGTTAGATTCGAACTCTTGAATCTCATCTGATATATTTGGGTCTTCAAGTTCCATTCTTAGTCTATAAATATGCTTGCAGGGCAAATCTCTAACCACAAAGTCTCTACAAGTACATGAATCCAAAGTGGTTTCATAAGGATCCTTACCTGAGCCTTTAAATATGGCTTTTTTATTTTCTTTATCCAATTCGATTATTTTACATTTCAAAGCACTTTTTTGTCTTTTTAACTGGTCTGGTTGGGAGTCAATGTCGTCAGAATTTTTAATTTCTTCTAATTTTTTCTTATCGTAGCCACCACCTTGACGCTTTATGATCTCAATTAGTCCTAATTCTACTGCTAGCCTGTAGATGTGTTTACAGGGTTTTTGCCTTTCTACAAAATCATTACAAGTGCAAGAGTCCAGGTAAGTTTCATAAAAAGGCTGTAATGTAGTGCTTGAGAATCTCCCTGATCTATTTTCCTCGTCGATTTCAAAGGTAAATGGGTAGTTCATAGCCCAACCTTGTCTTTCAATTTGTTTTTCTTCCTCGTGGATAGACTCGTCCCAGTCAGTCCAGGGTTTTAGAAATTTTACTCTTCCTTTTATCATGATAAGCCTCCTTGAAATTTTATTTAAAAGCACAAACTTTTTTTGTCTGTGCTTTTATTAACTTGATCTCTTTGAGTAAACTCCTACCATTTCGCCAAGTATTAAGACTTGTTTATCATCGCTATCGTGAATTATTATTGGCTTGTAGTTTTTGTTACATGGTTGGAGCACGACAGTGTTTCCGTCTTTATTTACTCTTTTTAGCGTCGCCTCGTCGTCAATTAGGACAGCCGCTATGCGACCATTGTCCACATCATTTGTTTTCTTTAAAAATACTAAATCTCCGTTAAAGATATTTGCCTCTACCATTGAGTCGCCCTTTGCTCTTAGGATAAAATCTGCCTCAGGTAAATTTTTATCTATCATAAAGTAGCCTTCATAATTTTCTTGTGCAAATATTGGATCCCCACAAGCGATAGTCCCAAGTATTGGGATTCTTTTCATTTGGACTGGTGTTATTATTCCTGGTATTTTTTCCAAGTCTACATCTTCGCTTTTTTCCCAACCCATGAGGTGGGCAGGTGTTGTTTGTAAAACTTTAGCTAGTGGCTCTAAAACCGATGTGGGCATATTTTCTATATCGTTATTTTCATACCTATAAATTGTCGCTCTGTTTTTATTAAGTTTTTCAGCCAACTCATCAACAGATAGATTTAATTCTAGCCGTCTTTGTTTGATTCTTTCTCCTACTGACAAGTCTCTTCCTCCTTTCTTATGATAAATATATTATAAGATATTTTTCGCATATTTGCAACACATAAAGGCAAAAATAAAAAATATTTCGCAAATTATGCAAAAAAGTCTTGCAATAAAAATTTGCCATGCTATAATTAAATTAGTCGCACAATATGCGAATAAATAAAAAGGTGGTGAGAGAATGGTAAACATCAATAAATTAAGAGGTAAAATCATTGAGAATGGCTTAAGTGTCAAGGACTTAGCTGATAAATTAGAAATGGATAGGTCAACTCTATATCGAAAAATGAATAGTGAAGGCGATACTATGACTATCAGTGACGCAGAAAAAATCTCAAAGATTTTAGATTTATCCTTAGAAGAAGTAAATTCAATTTTTTTTAGTGAATTTGTCGCATAATATGCGAATAAATGATAAGAAAGGTCGGGTGAGTTATGGAAAAAGAAAAGGATATTAAAAATTTTTCAACTGATGAACTATTGAATGAATTAATTGATAGGGGTGCGGTAGCGGAAAGCACTCATGTGTATGGCGGCTATAGGCTAACAAAAAAATATTTTTTGGATAGTAGAGAAGATGAAAAAGAATTACACTCAAGAATTTTAATTTTAAAAGATTTGAAATATTAAAAGTAGCACTGGGGGAGTGTGAATTGAAAACTTTATTGACGAGAGATGAACTCGCCGAAAGGTGGGGATATGCGAAAACATCAATTGTTAGATTGGAGCAAGATGGGGTTATCCATCGTGTTAAGGGCCTACAAGGCTGTAAATACTCCATAAGGGAAATTGAAAAGATTGAGATGCTTGGAAGAAAAGACCTAGAAGAGATATCTCTTATAGATTACAAGCGTATGGAGATTGACAGAGACAGGTGGAAAAATGAGTACCTAAAGCTTAGAAATGCAATAAGCACATCGGCTTATGACCTGGTAAAAGTTTTATCCACTGACATGGAAGTTTAAAAATGAAAGAAATTATTGATGAATTTAAAATGTTAGCGACTCACAAAGATATGTGGCAAGTCTATAAGGAATTTTTGGAGCTATCGGCCATAGCCTACAGCAACATCTGTGATAAGGCTCAAGCAAAAGATAGAGAAGAAAGATACCTCGAGATTATAAAGACTTACAAGTCGGGCCAAGCAGACCACATTGCAAAAATCTTGGCGCTGATAGTCCTAGAGATGGAAAAGGATCCACAGGACATCTTGGGGAAAATCTTTATGGAGTTGAGGCTAGGAAGTAGTTGGACTGGTCAAGTTTTTACTCCGCAAAACTTGGCAGACATGCTTGCAGAATTGTCTTTCAAGGAAGATGAGATTAAAGAAAGAGGTTACATCACAGTCATGGAGCCTGCAGTTGGCGGAGGAGTTACTATCATAGGACTTGCAAAAGTTATGTTAAAGAAAGGCTGCAATCCTCAAAAACAACTCTTAGCTATCTGTGGAGACATCGACATCAAGGCAGTACACATGACCTACATTCAGCTTTCTATGCTTGGCATACCTGCAATTGTAAGGCACCAGGACACACTGACACAAGAGATTATGTCTACCTGGTACACACCGAATTACATTTTAGATTTATGGAGGTACAAAAATGATTAAGTTAAGTGGCAAAAATTTATTGTTAATATTAAGGCGATTTACAGGTCTGCTTTTAATTTTGGCTGCCATTTTAGTGACTCTCGTGATGTGCTACAGCCTATACATGGTCCTAGCGAGATTTATCTGCATAACGCTTCTAAAAATTGTGGAGCTTGGAGAGTCCTCTTTCAGTAGTTGGATTTAAGGGTGAGCAATGGCAAGGGAAAAAAGGATTAAGATTGAAGAACCATTTTTGGAACAGATACACCAGTTAGTTAAGCTGTGCAAATCAAATAAAGCGGCGGCAGAGTATTGTCAAGTTTCTCCAGGATTTTTGTCAAACATCAAAAGGCGAAACATCAAGTTTCTTTCCGAAAGCACCTATAAAAGGATTAGCCTTGTCTGTGGGAAATCCACCTTAGAAGAAATTCAAGCCGTAGGGCAAGAGATCCAGGCGCTCTTGAAGGAAGAAAGAGAGAAGCAAGCTAAAATTGACGAAGAAATTGCTGAAAGAGAAAGACAAAAAATGCTTGCAGCAGTAAGGAGAGTTACAAACCTAAAGGTTGGAACTACTTACAGAGTTAGCTTTTCTACGGGAGACTTGAGGCTAAAGTTTAACCGAGAAGATGACATTATCGGAAAGCTAATTGAAATTAGCAAAGAGTTTCTAGTCTTTCAGGCGAAAAACTATAGGTTTACGGCGCTCAAGAAAGACCTGATGAGGGGTTATGTAGTAACAAAGGAGTGCTAAAGGATAGGAGGTTATTTTGGAATTAAAAGATTTAAATGAAAAAATTGTAGCGTGGGCAGTAGAAAGAAAGCTCGATAAAGAGGCAAAAGTTGAGGCACAGTCAGTAAAAACCTGTGAAGAATTTTCAGAACTTGTTATTGGACTTTCCAAGGACAAGAGAGACTTAATCGAGGACAGTATCGGCGATGTGTATGTGACCCTTGTAGTGGGCAATCTCATAAGCAATTTTGTAGATTTAGTAGAGGTTTATGAAGGGGCTCAAAAGGACTACAAGAAATTAAAAACCATCTTCTTTATGGACGGCATAAAGCCCCAAATAAGCTATATAACAAGCTGCATGAGAAACGTTTTAAACATGGGTTATACAAAGCATTCGGTGACTACATCTCTAGTATGCCTCATGACTTTATCTGACTTATACGACCTACCTTTTGAAAAATGCGTAGAAAGTGCCTACAAGGAAATCAAAGACCGCAAGGGCAAAATGATAAAGGGACAGTTTGTAAAGGAAAGTGATCTAAATGATTAACTTGGAAAAAATCTGCGACATCGTAAATGCTCAAACTGAAGATGGGCTAAAATACGCTCTCGGTAGCGTCACAAATCGTTACGGATTTATAGAGGATTTACGGGTGATTTTAAACGATGAGTACGACCACGATGCTGTAAAGGCAAGAAGAGTCTACGAATACCTGTATAAGGCTTTGGCAGATGACCTTGTAATCTACCCAGATTTATTTGATGGTGTAGATCTCGAGGACAAAGAAGATGAGGAGGAGGATGCTTATGAAGAATACTTTAGGAGATTTAAATAATCACCTTTTCGCAGAGTTAGAAAGATTAAGCGATGAGGATTTAAAGGGCGATGAGTTAGTCGAGGAAATGAATAGAGCCAAGACAATAACTGAGGTATCAACGCAAATAATCTCTAATGCCCATGTAATTCTTAAGGCGGAAAAATTTAGAGATGAGAAAATGGATATCTCCAGGGCAGTCCCAAAGATGCTAGAGGGATAAGATGGCGGTACACAAATGGTCGGAAGAAGAAATTGAATTTTTAAGAGAGATTTACCCTTATTACGAAAACAAAGAAATAGCGAAGATGGTAAAGGAAAAATTTGGTTTTGATGTATCGGCGAGAAATCTACTAAATGTCAGGCACAAACATAAATTTCCCAAAAAAGCAATTCCCAACTCTGGTTGTTATAGAAAAGGCGATGTGCCCTGGAACAAGGGAAAGGGAATGTCAGAAGAAGTCAAAGAAAAGGTCAAAAAGACCTGGTTTAAAAAGGGAGAAATACCAAAAAACCACAGACCAATAGGATCTACAAGAATTGATAATAAAGATGGCTACAAACTGATAAAGATAGCTGAGCCTAATAAGTGGGCACTGTATCATCGTTATCTCTACGAAAAAGCTCATGGGGAAAAGCTTAAGAAAAACGAAGCCATTATCTTTGCTGATGGGGATAAGACAAATTTTGATATCGACAACCTGGTAAAGGTAAGTCGGACAAATTTACTTTACCTAAATAACAATAATTTAATCTTTGATGACCCAGACCTGACTAAGGCAGGGGTCAATGTAAGCAAAGTCGCAGAAAAGATATTTGATTTAAAAAGAAAGGAGAAACAATGAAGCTAAGACAAGTGTATAACGAGTTTATAAGAATTTACCTGAAAAAAGAAAATAATAAACTCGTTGAATTAGATGTGGAACATGAAGATTATTCTTGGATAACTGATGGCGTCACTGTCTGGGGCATACCAGGAGAAAATCCCTTTGCTTTTAAAAAGCTAAAAACAGAATGGTTTAAAGAAATGTCGGAAAAAGGCGAAGCTGTCACAAAAATTAAAAGGTCTCCAAATGTTGAAGCAAAGGAACTTATAAAACTCGAGACGGAAAAAGAAGATTTGGTTTTATACCTTGACGAGAGAAAACTTAAGTGGTTTGACAAGGGCTATGAACTAAGAATTTCTAAAGAGTCACTTGGAAGATATGGTCACATGTGCCAAGTTTTTGAAAATAACGAACTAAGAGGCTTGATTTTAGGAGTTCAATTAAAAGACGAGGCTAGCAAATTTTAGGGAGGTGATGGCATGAGCATATCGAAAAATATTGAGTTGAGTTTTGACTTTTACGACAACGAGGGACCAAGACTTATAAGCTTAAAGTTTTATCAAAGAATTATCGAGGATTTAACTGGTCATGATGTACTGGGAATTGCATATAATTCCGATGTGGAGTTTATTATAGTTAGTTTTACCAACAGACACTTGCCGGGATTATCCATCAATGTGACGGGAGATAGCTTACAGACTTGCACAAAAGATGTCATAAGGCAAACACAAAATTGGATTGATAGGCAAAGAAAAAAGTCCCAGGTCGGCTAAAACTCAAGGACTTAAAATAATTTAATATTTGCTTAGATTATACCACAATGAAAGGATTTTAGAAAATGTCAAAAAGATTTATCGTGCCACTACCAGGCTTGGTGACCAATGATGGTGCTCAACAATATTTGACCAATAGGGGTGGCAGGTGGTTTGCGTGTAGGAGACGTAGTGATTTAAGGCAGACTTGGAAAGAAGAGCACTTAGGCTACATTCCAGAGGTTTATAGACAGTTTGCAGTGGATCTCACGGACTATGTACCAGAGATTTGTTGGAAGTCTGCAATGGTGTTAGAAGATTTTATGGAGGAAAAAATGGAAGAGAGAAATAAGATTTTTCTATTTATGTTTGGGTCGAACAATGATTATGTGAAAGGATCCGTAACTGGTAAGTTCGGTCCTGTAAGGAATTTAGAGGGTATGAAACAAGAACTGCAGTGTGAAGATTTTATAAAAATCGAGTCTGACGAAGCAAAAGACTTATTATTAGCGACTAAGCACATTATTGGAGTGGAGGAATTATGAGAATAGGAAAACAAAAAGTTGAGTTGTTAAACCCTCAATCTTACGAGGAATTAACAGAAAAAATTGAAATCGCAGGTAGGGTTTGTTATCAATCCGAGCCTAAGGGAGATCCCGAGAAATTTATACGAATGATAATTAAAAGGGGTCATGAAAGCGTACTGGAACACGGCAGTTTAACTTTTAAAGTAAGGACAAATCGTGCCATAGCTAATGAAATTGTAAGGCACAGGCTCGCTAGCTACTCTCAAGAGTCCACAAGGTATGTCAAATATGACGACATCAAGTTTATACCATGCGACAGGCTTGGAAAAACTTATGGCGAGGACATGCTATTGGGATTTGAGAGTGCCTATAGATTTTTGATAGACCAAGAATTTAAGCCAGAAGAGGCAAGAGATGTCTTGCCAAACTGCACTGGGACAACTCTTGTAATGACAATGAATTTTAGGGAGTTGAGATACTTTTTAAAATTAAGACTTGATAAGGCAGCCCACCCACAAATAAGAGAGTTGGCAGGTATGATACTAGAGATTTTAAAGGAAAAATATCCAGTATTTGTTGAGGACATAGAAAAATAGGAGGATTTTATGAGTTCGAAAAAACACACCGACGATATATTTGAGGCAACTTACGCAACCTACTTGGTTACTGGAGAGACAGTTGCCTTGGTTGAGCCAATACTGGGTGAGTATGGAAGAAGATATTGGCTTTGTAGGAAAGAAAATGACGAATTGATAATCACAGAAGATTATAACTTAACAGATTACTATTATTGGACTGCTTAATTAGGAGGATTTTATGGAAATTAATGTAAAAATATCATTTGAAGAAAGATTTTTAAGTGCCTTAGAAAGGCTTGTATGGGTTTGCAAATGCACACCCGCAGCATCAGGAATAAAGAGCCTTGATGAGTTAAAAACTGTTCCAATGACTGCACCTGCAGGCACATTCCCAAAAGGGGAACCTGCCCAAGCACCTGCACAAGCAAAGGCTGAAAGCCCTGAAAAAGCAAAGGAAGAAGCTACCCAAGCACCTGCACAAGATGTAATGCCAACAGAAACACCTGCTTATACTTTTGAGCAAATACAAGTTGCCTGTGCCAACCTTGCAAGAGAGGGAAAAAGGACTGAACTTGGTAACCTAATCAAGGAATTTGGACTTGCAAGCTTACCAGATTTAAAAGAGGACCAATACAATGCCTTTGCCTTAAAGCTTAGGGAAATTGGGGGCACAATCTAATGCCTGATGTACACGCAAAGTTATCAGCCAGTGGGGCTCACAGGTGGATAAATTGTCCTGGATCTGTGGTACTTGAAGAAAACTTTGAGGACACAGGCTCTGAATACGCAAAAGAGGGTACACTGGCACACTCTGTGGCAGAACTTAAACTCCAAAAATATTTTATGAAAGGGATTGGTCCTAAGAAGTTTAAGGCTGCCATGGATAAGTTTAAGGAGTCAGAATACTGGCAGGATGAGATGGATAAATACACTGACATCTACTTCGATGAGATCAAAAAGAGGGCACTAGCTTATAAGGACCTACCCTATGTCAACATCGAGGAGAGGGTGGACTTTTCCTCATGGGTGCCAGAGGGATTTGGGACTTGCGACTGCATTATGATTTATGGCGACACAATGCAGGTTATAGACCTTAAGTATGGCAAGGGAGTCCCAGTAAGCCCCGAAGAAAATCCTCAACTTATGCTATATGGTCTTGGTGCTTACAATGCTTACTCAATGTTTTACGACATCAAAAATATAAGGCTTACAATTATCCAACCAAGACTGGACTCAATCCTGGACTGGGAACTGAGTATTGAGGATCTTTTAAAGTTTGGTGATGAGATAAAACCAATTGCTGATAAGGCTTATCACGGGTCAGATGACTTAAAAGAAGGTGAGCATTGCAGGTTCTGTAAGGCGAAATCCAGGTGTCCTGCAAGGGCAAGTAAGATGTTTGAGGCAGTTGAAGAACTAAAGCCAGTAATGGAAAAAGATTTAGCCTTGATATCCAATGAGGATATATCCAAGTACCTTAAAGAGTCTATTGGGCTAATCGACTGGATAAAAGACCTGGAAGATGAGGCTTTAAAAAGTATCTTAGCAGGCGAAGAAATACCAGGATATAAGGTAGTTGAGGGCAGGTCAAATCGTGCCTTTGCTGACCAAGACAAGGCCTTTGAGATTTTACAAGAAAGTGGATTTGACGAAGCAATGCTTTATGAAAGAAAGCCACTTAGTCTATCGCAGTTAGAAAAATTAGTAGGAAAGAAAGAGTTTGGGGAAGTCCTAAAGGGACAAATCATCAAGCCTCAAGGAAAACCAACTCTAGTAGAAGAAAGTGACAAGAGAGATCCTTATGTTAAGGATTTAGGATTTGAAAATTTAGAGAAATAAAGGAGAAATTATAATGGCGAGAGAATTTACAACAAGTTTAGTGAGATTATCATATGTATCAGTGTTTGACCCAAGGGAAAACCAACAAGGACAAAAGAAGTACTCAGTTACTTGTCTACTCCCAAAGACAGACACAGAGGGTTATAAAAAATTAATGGCTGCGATTAAGGCAGAAATTGAGTCAGAAAAAGATGGAAAGTTAAAAGGTGTTATCCAACCAAAAATCCCTGTACATGATGGCGATGGTGCATCCCCAACAGGTCAAGCTTATGGACCAGAATGTCAAGGTCACTGGGTCTTTACAGCATCAGCAGGAGAAAACTACCCACCTGCAGTAATGGACACTAGAGTCCAACCAATTATGGATAGGTCACAAGTCTACTCCGGCTGTTGGGGTCATGTAGCACTATCAATTTATGCTTACAACAATCAATCTAAGGGGATTGGACTTGGACTTAATGGGGTCCAAAAAGTTAAGGACGATGAGGCTCTAGGATTTAGCTTTGACGCTAATAAGGCTTTCTCTGCAATCGAGGATGACGAAGCAGGTGCAGGCGGAATTGACCCTCTAACAGGTCTACCATACTAAGATTTAAGGATGGGGTCGTGATTTGCGACCCCATATTTTGCTATAAAAAAGTTGAGAAGAGCTGAGAAGAGTTGAGCAAAACGGAGTAGAACGGAGTGATTTTATGAAAAGAATTAAACTTAAATTTACTTATGAAGCTGATATGTGGATGGCTGATAGAGAGTATGAAGACATAAAAGAACAAGCAGATTTAGGGGAACTAGAAAAGGAACTAAAAGGGGCCCTTGATAATGTATTAATAGAAGATAGAAGCAAAGAATCAAGCAAAATAAAAGAATTTTATTTTGGGGTGGATAAAGAATGGCAGTAGATTTTGAAACTCCTCAAGAGGATTTAAGAGATTGGATTGTCGATAATTGGGAAACTGCTGTTTTTGACTGTATTGGATTGGCACTATCAACAATGGTGGTAGACGCTAAGAAAGATATGAGCGATGTAGTGGATAGAGAAGAAACTGCTGATTTTATATCGGAAAGAGTGAAAACGGGGATTTTAAACGTTTTAGATACTTATGATGTTGAAATCCCAAAATCATTAAAAGTTAAAGAGTACACAGGTAGTTACCATGGCAGAGATTTTTACATTTGCAAGTGCCCCATGTGTGGCTGCCATTTAGATGGCAATCAAGTACAAAAGTATTGCCACGAATGTGGTCAAAGATTGGAGTGGGAGCAGTGAGAGCGTGGATATTAAGTTCAGACGAAAGCCCAGAACCTTGTAGTAGTCTTGTATGGGCTGAATCAAGAGGTAAAGCTAAGCAACAAGCGAATTATGAGGGTCCTTTTGCGTACCAATGCGACCTAGAGGTAGATGACTTTACAAGTATAAGGGCAATTAGAGCAAAGAGTTTAGATAATGGTGAGGAATTATCAGAGCAAGAAGTGTGCTTGCGACTTATAAAAGACTATGGGTGGAGTTTTTATATAGGTGATGAAGTTTATAACGAAGATAATATTGAAGAATTTGAAAAACTTTTTGAGATGGAAGAATGAGCAATAAAACACTAGAAGAATACAGCGTATATTCGTCATTTGATATAAAAAAACACCAAGAAACATTTATAAATTACCTAGAAGTTTTGATTTTAGAAGATGGGACAGTTGAATATGCAGTACCCTCTCACCAAGGGAAAGCATTAGAACTAGCTTGCAAGAAACTAAACAAGACAAAAAAAGAAATCGAAGACATGTGTCCTAGAGAATACTATTGTGATTACCTAACATGGCTATTGGGGATCGCAAAAAGTGTTTCAGTGTGGGGAAATTGTGCTGAACATTTTATCGTTTATAAAACCATTAATAAAAAGCAGATAGCAACACTTAAAAGATTAAAGAAACACGGATTATACAAAGGTAACATACCAATTATTTAAGGGGGTTAAAAAATGAGACTAAAATGTAAAAAATGTGGAAACGAAGATGATTTTTATATCAGAGAAAAATTTTTTGGAGTTACTGAATTATGTGTAGATGGCGATGGAGAACTTACTGATTATAATTCGGATGCTTATGAGGGTGCGGAATATAAACTCAAAAGTATTTATTACTACTGTTGCCAGTGTAAATCAAAAGTTGCAAAAATTCCTGAAGAAAAAAGATATTAAAATTGAGGTTATGCGATGAAAAAACATGTAGTAATTAAGTATTTTGACACATACCCAGAAAATAAATTTTACTTCGAAAGTCAAGAAGAAGCAGAGAATTTTATTAAAGAAAAAGAAAAAAATAATACAGGATATTTAACGACCTATGAGTATAGAGGTGAAGTTAAATTAAATCCTTATCAAAAAACAAAATAAATTGAGGTGGAAAAATGAAAGATTTATCTATAGATATAGAAACCTATTCAGAGGTTGACCTTGGGAAGTCTGGACTCTATAAGTATTGCCTTGACCACAGTTTTGACATTTTACTTTTTGCCTACTCCATAGACTTTGGACCTGTGGAAGTGGTGGACTTAACTGCAGGAGATAAAATTCCCGATGAGGTAATAGAAGCTATGGCAGATGACGAGGTTATCAAGCATGCCTACAATGCGGCTTTTGAGTACAACTGTCTTAAGGCTTATGGTCTCGATGTTGGGGACAGGATTGCTTGGCACTGCACGATGTTCCATGCCATGTATCTCGGTTACCCTGCAGGTCTTGCAGCTACTGGAGAGGCTATTGGACTTCCAGAAGAAAAACAAAAGTTAAGAACTGGCAAGGCTCTTATTAGATATTTTTGTGTGCCATGTAAGCCTACCAAGGTAAATGGCGGCAGGACAAGAAACCTACCACAGCACGATAAAGAAAAATGGGATTTATTTATTGAGTATTGTCGCCAAGATGTTGTTACAGAGATGGAAATTTATAAAAGACTTGAGTCCATACCAGTTCCAAGACATGAACAAGTCATTTGGGCAATATCTGACGAGGCTAATGCTGCAGGTGTTGAGGTGGACTTTGATCTTGTAAAAGGTGCAATCGCCATCAACGACTTACTGACAGAGGAGCAGGTGGAGAGGGCCAAGGAGATATCTGGACTTGATAACCCTAACTCTGTGGCTCAAATAGTCCCATGGCTACAAAAATATATCCCAGAGGTTGACAACGTGAGAAAGGCAACTGTAACTGACCTGCTTGCAAGAGATGACTTGCCTGATGATGTTAGGGAGTTTTTGGAGTTAAGGCAAGAGTTATCCAAGACTAGCCTTAAAAAGTATGACTCCATGATTGACTGTGCCTGCGAGGACCACAGAATGAGGGGACTATTACAGTGCTATGGGGCTAATCGTACAGGCAGGTGGGCAGGTAGGTTAGTACAAGTACAGAACTTGCCAAGAAATTACATCGAGAACTTATCCCTTGCAAGGGATCTCGTAAAGGCCAGGGACAAGGAATTACTGGAAATGCTTTTTGGCAATGTGACTGATACCATAAGTCAGCTTATAAGGACTGCCTTTGTACCTTGTGATGGGAAAAAATTTATAATCTCTGACTACTCTGCCATAGAGGCAAGAGTTATCGCATGGCTTGCAGGGGAAGAGTGGGTTAACGAGGTTTTTGCGTCTCACGGAAAAATCTACGAGGCCACCGCATCTCAAATGTTTGGAGTGCCTATTGAAAAAATAGCCAAGGGCAATCCCGAGTATGCACTTAGACAAAAAGGTAAGGTCGCCACGTTGGCTCTTGGTTATCAAGGTGGAGTTGGTGCTCTTAAAGCCATGGGTGCTGACAAGATGGGACTTAGCGATGAGGAGTTAGAGGACATTAAAAACAGATGGCGACAAGCTAATAAAAATATTGTCCGATTTTGGTATGACTTAGAAAATGCAGCAGTGAGTGTTGTGCAGTATGGGGAGCCAAGGCGAGTTAAGTGCCTGGATTTATCCTTAGAGATTGATCCGATTTATGGTCTATCCTACTTGGCCATAAAGTTGCCATCTGGAAGGAGCCTTTACTACCCAGAGCCACACCTCAAAGAAAACCAGTTTGGCAAATACGCAGTCCACTTTATGGGGATTGGTGTCAATCGCAAGTTCTCAGAGGAGTCCACTTATGGGGGCAAGCTAACGGAGAACTGTGTGCAAGCCATCGCTCGTGACTGCTTAGCACATGCCCTTTTAAATCTTTACAAGGACTATCCCTTTGAGCAGGTCGTTATGCACATACACGATGAGGTGGTTATGGAAGCCGACAAGGAATATACAATTGACGAGATCAACGAGGTCCTATCAAGAGATATTAGGTGGGCACCTGGATTGATTTTAAGGGGTGCAGGATTTGAGAGTGATTACTACATGAAGGATTGATTTAGATGATTAATGACAGAAAAATAATAATCTCCGTTGGTGCCAGTAGGAAGTCAACTAACTGGCAAAGACAAGAGATTAATTATTCAGATTTTATAAAAAAATTAGAAACTCCCGTCAGGTCATCAGAGACCTTGGAGGAATATTTAAAACTACCTAAGTCTAAGCAAGATGACCTCAAGGACGTTGGTGGCTTTGTCGGTGGTGCTTTAAAGGGCGTAAGACGTAAGGCTCACAATGTAGAGTCCAGGGATTTAATAACCTTGGACTTTGACAACATTGCCGCAGGAGAGACAGAAAATGTAATTAAAAAAGTAATGACTTTGGGCTGTGGCTATGTCATCTACTCCACCAGAAAACATGCAGACTACAAGCCAAGGCTTAGGATAATTCTACCTCTTAGTAGGTCTGTAACTGCCGATGAGTACGAGCCTATTGCAAGGTACATGGCAAAGCAAATTGGCATCCACATGGCTGACCCTACTACTTTTGAGCCGGAAAGGCTTATGTACTGGCCATCTTGCTCTAGTGACTCAACTTATGCCTTTAGGTACGAGGACAAGCCTTTACTGTCTGCAGATGGTGTACTTGGGAAATATGAGGACTGGAGAGATGTATCATCATGGCCACAAGTCCCTGGAGTGGATATTGAACACAGACGAGACATTACTAAGCAACAAGATCCTACTACTAAGCCAGGTATTATCGGGGCTTTTTGTAGGACTTATGACATCTACTCTGCTATGGAGGAGTTTATTCCAAGGGCCTATGACCAGACAGACGATGACAAGAGATTTACCTACTTGCAAGGGTCAACTACTGGTGGTGCCATAATCTATGAGGACGGAAAATTCTTATTTTCTCATCATGCTACGGATCCCTGCGGTGGTCAACTGGTTAATGCCTGGGACCTTGTAAGACTCCATAAGTTTGGAGACCTGGACGAAGAGGCGGCAGAGGGAACTCCCGTTGCAACTTTGCCATCGACTATGGCCATGAAGGACTTGGCGAGAAATGATGTAAAAGTCGTTGACCTCTTAAATCGTGAGAGACAAGAGGAGTCCCAAAATTATTTTGAGGCAATTGAGGGGGAATCCACTGAACCCAATTCTGAGCCCAGTAAAGAAGTTGAAGAGTCTGAACTTGCTGACAGAGAATGGCGAAAGCACCTCACAGTTGACAGCAAGGGAAACTATGAAAAGACCATGGCCAATATAACCTTAATACTTGAGAGTGACCCGAAGTTTAAGGGAAAGATTTTTCTCGACGAGTTTGCCAACAGGGGCATGGTGCAATTGCCTCTACCTTGGGAAAAAGGCGATGAGACCAGAATGTGGTCCGATGTGGACGATGCCCAGTTAGCTTTAAGACTAGAAAAAGAATATGGAATTACAGGAAGAGACAAGATAGAAAATGCCTTAAAAGTTGTAGCTTTTAACAATCGTAGAAACGCAGTTAAGGAATATATCTTAGGTCTTGAATGGGATGGCAAGGAAAGAATTGGAACTCTCTTGCATGATTATCTTGGGGCAGAACAGAATATTTATACAGAAGAAATTTTGAAAAAATCTTTATCAGCTGCAATTGCAAGGGCCTTTTCTTCCAAGGGTGTTAAGTATGACACCATGATTGTTTTCTCTGGACCACAGGGGATTGGTAAGTCCACATTCTTGTCAAAATTAGGCAGGGAATGGTTTAGCGATAGTTTGTACTCCTTCGAGGGAAAAGAGGCTGCAGAACTTATCCAGGGAACTCTCATTAATGAAGTAGGAGAGTTGTCGGCACTTACCAAGTCAGAGACAGAAACAGTTAAACAATTCCTTTCCAAAACTCACGATATTTACAGAGAGGCTTACGGAAAAAGGACTAACAAGTACCCAAGAAGATGTGTATTTTTTGGATCTACGAACTCAGAAAGCTTTTTGAAAGATGCTACTGGGTCAAGGAGATTTTGGCCTGTAAGGGTTGGTGAGATACCACCAACTAAAGATATTTTTAAAGACCTCGATAATGAAGTAGACCAAATTTGGGCAGAGGCTTATATAAGTTTTTTACTTGGAGAGGAGTTAATTTTGTCAGATGAGGCAGAGGCTATCGCCGAGGAAATGCAGGACTTATATCGTGATGTTGACCCTAAGGAAGGTGCAGTAATTGAGTTTTTAAATAAAAGAATACCCAAGAATTGGTACGACATGGAGCCCAGAGAACAAAGAGCCTTTATGGCTGGATCTTTTAAGGCAAGTGAGGAGATAGAACTTGTGGAAAGGGATAAAGTCTGCGTTGCCGAAATATGGCAAGTGTGTTTTGGTGGCGATTTGAAATATCTTAAAAAGAGAGACTCCATAGAATTAAGTGGAATTTTAACTGGATTAAAGGGTTGGATTAGAAATAAAAATCCTAGGTTTTTTGGAAAATATGGCAGACAAAAAGGCTTTGAAAGAAGTCGTGTTATCATTTATGACCCGAAAAAATACAAAAAACAAGGTTAAATTAAATAAAAAGTTGGTTGTCGCATGAAATTAGTATTTATCAAGTATTGAGATACTTTGACAACCAACTTTTATGAGATTTTAAAACTTTTCTAAATATAGAAAATATAGATTTTATTAAAGGATTTATGACAACGAAGTATCAAAAAGTTGGTTGTTATGAAGAAAAAAGTTGGTTGTCATGAAAATAGCCATGACAACCAAGTTAAAAAATTTGATTGTCGTTAAAACTTAGTATTTAACAGGCATAAGCTATGTTTGACAACCAACTTTAACTATTTTCCTATAGAGTGTAAAAATATAGACTATATAGAAAATATAGACATATATATGGGTCTATAATATCTATATTTTCTATATTTATAGGTTTGCTAATAATGTATAGGAAGTTGGTTGTCATAAAAAATTTTTTAGAGGAGAGACCATTGTTAGAAAAAGATATAGAAAAATTTCTAAATGATAATATAAAAAAACTTGGTGGGAGATCTTATAAATTTGTGTCGCCAGGAAATTCTGGTGTGCCAGACAGGATAATTTTTCTTCCTGGTGGGAGGATTTATTTTGTGGAGTTGAAAACCAAAAAAGGTCGCCCATCGGCTTTACAAAAATTACAGAGAAGAAGATTTAAAGAATTAGGGCATGAGGTGTATTTACTTTATGGCCTGGAAGATGTGAAGGTGTTTTTGAGTGAAATTACATGAGTACCAAAATTATTGTGTGGATAGAATTTTAGATACAGAAAATTTAGGCTTATTTTTAGACATGGGCTTGGGCAAAACTTTAATTTCTTTAACCGCCATTAAAAAATTGATGTATGACCAGTTTAAAATCAACAAGGTTTTAGTCATCGCACCAAAAAAGGTGGCAGAGGCAACTTGGCAGAATGAGATTGAAAAATGGGATGAATTAAGATTCTTGAGATTTTCCACAGTCCTTGGAAGTGCCAAGCAAAGAATAAAAGCCTTGAACACCCCTGCCGATGTCTACATCATAAATCGTGATAATGTCGTCTGGCTTGTCGATTATTATAAAAACGCATGGCCTTTTGATATGGTGGTATGTGATGAGTTTTCCAGTTTTAAAAATCATCAGTCAAAAAGATTTAAGGCTTTGGCATCCATTAAGCCACATATTAAAAAATTAGTTGGGCTTACAGGGACACCGAGTCCCAATGGTCTTTTAGACTTATGGTCTCAAGTTTACTTACTTGATGGGGGACAAAGGCTTAGTCCATCTTTCTATAGTTTCAGAAATGCCTACTTTGAGGGAGATTATATGGGGTTTAATTACAAGCCGAGAAAATTTACCCAAAAAGAGATAACTGAGAAAATATCGGACATTTGTATTTCTATGAAAGCTGATGACTATTTGCAATTACCAGAATGTACAGACAATATTATTCCAGTGGTTTTAGATTCCAAAGCAGAAAAGGCTTATTTGCAGATGGAAAGAGATGCAGTTTTAGAAATCGAAAATGAAGATTACATCGATGCCACTTCGGCTGCTGCTTTATCTACTAAGCTTTTACAACTTGCAAATGGGGCGGTATATGATGAGGATAGGACAGTCCACGAGATTCATAATTGTAAAATCGAGGCCTTTATGGAAACATTGGAGCAATTACAAGGCAAAAATGTTTTAGTTTTTTATAATTTTAAACACGATTTTGAGAGATTAGAAAAAGCCTTGAAGAAAAATAAAATTAATTACAGAAAGTTAGAGACCAAGGAAGATCAAAAAGATTGGAACGACGGAAAGATAAATGTACTTTTGACACATCCTGCATCTAGTGCTTACGGACTTAACTTGCAAGAGGGCGGTAATCATGTGATTTGGTTTGGCCTCAACTGGAATTATGAGTTATACACTCAAGCCAACAAGAGGTTACACCGACAAGGACAAAAAGAGAAGGTTATTATTCACCACTTAGTGACAAGGGGCACAAGGGATGAGGACGTCATGGAGGCATTGAGAAGAAAAGAGGGCGTGCAAAATTATGTCCTAGAAAGTTTAAAAGCAAGGATTAAGAGGATTAAGGGGGCAGCAAAGTGATAGACGATAAAGAGTTTGTAGACGCAGGTAAAACAGTTAGGGTGAGCAACAGTGTAATCCACCCAAGCCATTATGCTTTAAAAGGCTTAGAGCCCTATGAGGCAGTGGACCTTATTAAGTCCAGTGTTGGTGATGGCTTTGAGGGGTATTGCCATGGTAATATTTTAAAATATGTAATCCGATACAAAAGGAAAAATGGTTTGGAAGATCTGAAGAAAGCTAGAGTCCATCTTAATTGGTTGATTGATTATTTGGAGAATGCTGATGACCAAGAAAGAGTTTAGAGAGATTATTTATCTCGACCACTTAATTAATTCTAAGCTTAGACTTTTAGATAGTCTTAAGTCCAGTAGGTTACAGGTCAAAGGTATGCAGCTTAAGTCTGATGTGGTCCAAGTGTCTAAGCAGGGCAATAGACAAGAGGACTTGATTATAAAGATAATTGATTTGGAAAAAGAAATCACAAAGGATATTGATAGTTTAATCTGTGAGAAGAAGAAGGCAAAGACTGTTATCGATAAGCTTGATGGTCCTTATAGGTTGGTTATGTCTATGAGATACTTGGAGTGTATGAAGTGGGAAGAGATTGCATACAGGATAGGCTACAGCATACAGGCTGTCTATAAGATACATGGGCAGGCTTTAAAAAGAGTAGAGTAAAGTAGAGTATATTTTGTGGTATTATAGTAGTGTAAGAGTTTAGATATAGGGTCTCCAGTCATGGAGGCTTTATGCTTGTATTGGATTGTTAGTCTGCAGGATGCAAGGTTAAACTCTTACTACTCTTCAATGAGTGCTTGAATGTCGCCTTATACCACACGAGGTATAATCACTCGCTTTCAAATCGAAAATCAAATTAAAAGGTACTTTGGAGAGTTTAAGAGGATTGCGGGTCGAGGCGAGCCCGAAATATCCCTAGCCACAAGGATTTTTTCAAGGACTTCCTACCCAAAAGGCTTAACTAAGCCATTTGTGGAAGGTGGTAAAATCTGATAGAAAATATAGACTGATTTTAGACTAATATCAGGATAAATTTAGTCCAAAAATAGACCTGTTATGGACTAATATCAGAATAAATTTAGTCTAAAAATTAGTCCTAAATTGGTCCAAAAATAGAATATAAAAGGTTAAGAGATAAACGGAAAAACTGTTTATCTTTTTTGTTTTTAATCGAGAGTGAAACGAGTGAAAACGAGAGTAAACCATAATAAAACCAAAATAGAATGGCTTAAATTAGAGGTTTTAATCGTGAGTAAATCGTGTAAAAACCATAAATTAACCAAAAACAAATCCCAAGCTTGGACGAGAAAAAACGAGTTTAGTCTGGAGAATGGCAAAAAAGCAGATTAACAAAATGGGTTAGTCCGGTAAATCTTAAAATATCGGACTTAGATTGATGGATTAGTCTGGTAAATCTTAAAATATCGGACTTAGCACAGAAGATTAAAAGAGAAAAGCTAATAAAATCAATTTAGAAAAAGAAATTAAATGCGGAAGTGTGGCAGAGTTAGGCTTAATGCGTGGGATTGCTAATCCTATATACTCTTTTAGGGTATCGAGGGTTCGAATCCCTCCATTTCCTCCATAAAAAAAAAAAACAAGACATCAAGAAAAGAAATAAAAATGGGTTAAAGTGTTTGAGATAAAAGACTGGATAAAACCAAAGGCAAAATAAAATAATCGTTTTAAAATCAAACGCAAATTAAACGTAAAAATAATTGGTTGATGCTGATACCTTACGAGGGCGGCATCGGGGACAATACATACAAGTTGAAGGCTGTGGGTGGGCGAGCCAGTATGATAATTTAATATTTTTGTAGAGGGCTTAAGTCACCAATCGCCACGCACGAATCCTTTTGGTTTATAAACAAATGATGTACCGCTTATTGTTCATGCAAGAAGTTTTACCACTTTTTGTTCTCCTGATAATTTATACAATCTTACACGATTTAAGTCCTCTACAAAGATACTAAGTTATTGGGGGTGAAAATATGTCAAAAAGAATTGCAGATTTATCAAATACAGTTGTGACTGCTCAAGTCATAGGTCAGATTATTGGTGTGACTGATAGACGAGTAAGACAACTGGCACAAGAGGGAGTGATCCCAAAATTAAAAAATGGGTCTTATGATTTGGTGCCAACTATCAACGCTTACATCAGGTCAATTAAAATTGGTAATGAGGCTGAGGATAATTCCGACAAGGCAAGCCTCGACAAGGAAAAGCTACTCCATGAAAGGGCAAAGAGACAAAAGGCTGAATTGATACTCGGGGAGATGAGAGGAGATCTCCACGATGCAAAAATCGTGGAAGAAGTTATGACAGATATGCTGTCAAACTTTAGGTCAAAACTTTTATCAATTCCATCTAAGACTGCACCAATTCTTTTAGGCATAGATGACATTCCAGAACTGCAAGAAATCCTGGAAGAAAAGATTTCAGAGGCCCTCACAGAACTAAGTGACTATGACCCAGTCAAGTTTAGGTCTGACAAGTACATAGAGGAGGCAGAGGAAGATGAACAAGACGGAAAAGCTATTCCAGGAGATAAGTAAAGTCCTTGCACCTCCACCTAAGCTTGCCATATCTGACTGGGCTGACGAATATAGGTTTTTGTCGAGAGAGTCATCGGCTGAACCTGGTAAGTGGTACACAAGTCGAGCCGAGTATCAAAGAGAAATTATGAACGCTATCTCAGACCCAAAGACTGAGAGAGTTGTCCTTATGACATCGGCTCAAATTGGTAAGACAGAGTTGCTACTCAATACCATTGGTTACTATGTAGACTATGACCCGTCGCCTATTATGCTTGTGCAACCCACACTGGATATGGCGGAGTCCTTTTCCAAGGACAGGCTTGATCCAATGATTAGAGATACGCCTGCTATAAAAGATAAATTTGCAGACAAGAAAACTCGTAACTCGGGGAATACAATTACACATAAAAAATTTATAGGGGGCCATATAACTATGGTGGGTGCAAACTCGCCATCATCTCTTGCAAGTAGACCAATAAGGATTGTACTTGCAGATGAGGTTGACAGGTTTCCCCATTCTGCAGGAGAAGAAGGAGATCCTTTGGATCTTGCAATTAAAAGGACAACAACTTTTTGGAATAGAAAAATTGTCATGGTATCAACACCAACAATAAAGCACCTATCAAGGATTGAGTTGGAATATGAGGACTCAAGCAAAGAGGAGTGGAATGTAAGATGTCCTAAGTGTGGCAGACTCCAACCCTATAAGTGGTCAAAAATCAGATTCGAAGATGTGACCATGGAGTGTGAACACTGCAAGGAGAGATTTCCCGAAAATATTTGGAAAAAACAAGAGGGGGCTTGGATTGCAGAAAGAGAGGACATCAAGAAGAGAGGTTTCCATCTCAACGAGTTAGCCAGTCCATGGAAAAAGTGGGAGGACATAATTGAGGACTTCCGAGAGGCAAAGAAATCTACTGAAAAATTAAAGGTATGGATAAATACTGCATTGGGAGAATCATGGGAAGAGCCAGACGACACAGATGCAGGGGAATTAATAAAAAGACGAGAAAGGTACAATGCCGAAGTCCCTGACGATGTATTGCTACTCACTTGTGGGGTGGATGTCCAAGACGACAGACTGGAAATGGAAGTCGTTGGATGGGGACACGGGAAAGAGTCCTGGGGAATCCTCTACAATGTCTTTTATGGGGACCCTGGCCAAGATGCAGTATGGATCCAACTGGATGAGTTTTTAAAAAGAGAATTTAAGTTTGCCGATGGTAGTGGAATCATGATTGCATCGGCTTGTATAGACTCTGGTGGCCACTACACCCAAGAAGTATATAAGTTTACAAAGCAAAGAGAACACAGACGAATCTTTGCCATAAAGGGTAAGGGTGGCGAGGGAGTGCCTTTTATAAGCAATCCCACTAGAAACAATCGTCAAAAAGCAGCACTTTTCTCTCTTGGTGTAGACCAGGGGAAAGCAAGTATATCATCAAGACTTAAAATAGAATTTGAGGGCGAAGGCTACTGTCACTTCCCAATTGAAAAAGAAAAGGGATATGATGAGAAGTTTTTTGATGGAATAACATCAGAATCTTTTAGGATTAGGTATTACAAGGGAAAACCCAAGGGAGAATGGATTGTAAAGCCTGGAGTTAGGAACGAGCCTTTGGACTGTAGAAACTATGCAACCGCAGCCATGGAAATTTTTAACCCTAACTTTGAAGCCTTAGAAAAAAATAAGGGAAATACTGAAAGATATACCCAAGCATATAAAAGACCTAGAAGAAGGAGGGGGACAATATCAAAAGGACTGTAAGATCCACAAGAAAGCCATTTTATAGCTTAGAATTCATCGAAGAAAGACTTAATATGTGGCTAGATGCAGAGGCTGCACTGGCAACAAGTCAAAGCTATAAGGTGGGGACAAGAGAACTTAGGAGAGCAGACCTCCCAGAGGTAAGAGAGCAAATCGAATTTTGGGAGAATAAATATAATAAGGCTACCAACGAACTTGACGGGACAAGTGGCGGCGGTAGGAGAACAGTAAGGATTGTACCTAGAGACTTATAAAAAATTTTAAAAAAAATTTATAAAAACCCTTGACTAATGATAGTGTATATGCTATCATATAATCAAGAGGTGAGGGAATGGCAAGTGTAGAAAAAATAATAGAGAAGATGAGACGGCAACCCAATGGAATAAGCTATAAAGAAATTGATAAAGTGCTTATATACCTAGGGTATGAATTAAAAAGAGGAAAGGGAGACCATTTCAACTATAGAAAAAAGGGGAAACCAATTTACACCCTAGTAAAACAAAATCCAGTAAAGAAATACCTGGTAGATGAAGTATTAAAAATAATAGACGAGAGCTAATCTCGTCTATTTAAACACACTTGCTGAATAATCATGTTAGAAAAAGATATAATAAGAGAAAGTAAGAAGTACACAAGATTATCTTACAATCAAGTAATTAAAAAAGTAACTGATGAAAGTGGAACTTATTACATTGGAGAATTTATTGAAATCCCAGAAGCAAAGACCAATGCTGACGACTTGGCGACATTGTCAGAAAGAATGCAAGAAGTCTTAGAATTAAGCATTGAGACAAGACTCCAAGAAGGGGACGAAATACCTTTGCCAATAGACGAAAAATCTAATGGTGTCTTAACAATAAGAGTTCCAAAATCATTACATTCTGCTCTAAGAATAGGAGCAGAAAGAGAAGGTATATCCTTAAACCAATATGCTTTATACAAGTTAAGCAGATAAATTAAATAGCGTTTTTACAAGAGAAGAGTTTAGACTCTTCTTTTTTTATTGTTAGGAGGTGAGAAAAAATGAAAATCTTAGATGTTTTTAGACCAAAAAAAGTGGAAAATTCTGGCTATGGAAATCATGGTGCAAACACAATTAAAAAATCTCTAATTGGTTGGATGTCTTATTCGGGCAGCCCCAAAGAGGACATTGACGACAATATAGAATTACTAAGAGAAAGGTCAAGAGACCTATATATGGGGGGAGCACCAATTGCAACTGGAGCCATAAAAACCATAAGGACCAACGTAGTTGGTGGAGGTCTAAGACTTAAGGCAAGACTTGATACTGATGTACTTAAGCTTACAGATAACGAGGCGGAGGAAAAAGAAAGACAAATTGAAAGGGAGTTTGCCCTTTGGAGTGAGTCCAAGTTGTGTGACGCAGAAAAGAAAAATAATTTCTATGAGCTCCAACAACTTGCTCTCCTATCTCAGCTTTTAAGCGGAGATGCTTTTGTCCTTCTGCCTGCAATCCAAAAACACAAATTCCCCTACCAGATATCAGTCCAATTAATTGAAAGCGATAGGGTAAGGACTCCAAACTCCAAGACCTATGACAAAAATATCGTGTCTGGGATTGAGTTTGGGAAGTATGGAGAACCAGTGGCCTATTATTTTTGCAGAAAGCACCCAGGAGCCACGTCCTCAATATTTGGAGAGAAATACGACAGAATACCTGCCTATGGGAGAAAAACAGGGCTTGCCAATGTCATCCACATAATGGAGTCAGAAAGACCTGGTCAAACAAGGGGGGTCCCAGTCCTTGCAAGTGTTATTGAGCCTCTAAAACAACTAGGCAGATACACTGATGCTGAATTAATGGCAGCAGTTATAAACGGTATGTTTACAGTATTTATCGAGATGGAACAGGAGAATTACCAAGAGCCAATGCTTGGGGAGTCAATCCCAGAGGACCAAAGAATTGATGAAGGGGATCCAAACGCAATTGAACTTGGAAATGGTGCAGTAGTCCAATTGGGACCAGGAGAAAAAGCTAAAGAGGTAAATCCTGGTAGACCAAACACTGCCTTTGATGGATTTGTAAGCTCTATCTGCAAGCAAATGGGAGCATCACTTGAAATACCTTACGACCTACTTATGAAACAGTTTGACTCATCTTACTCTGCATCAAGGGCAGCACTCTTAGAGGCGTGGAAGATGTTTAAAATGCGTAGGGAATGGTTTATATCCGACTTTTGTCAGCCTATCTATGAGCAATGGCTTACAGAGGCAGTTGCTAAAGGTAGGATTGATGCACCAGGATTTTTTGATGACCCAATTATCCACAAAGCCTACTGTGGTAGTGAGTGGTCTGGACCAACACAAGGTCAGCTTGACCCACTAAAAGAAGTAAATGCAGCTGCAAGAAGAGTTGAGGAAGGCTTTTCTACACGCAGTAGGGAAACAACTGAACTTACTGGCGGCGACTATTATCAAAATATGAGACAAAGCAAAAAAGAAGAAAGATTAAGAGGAGGTGGAGAAGGTGAAAATAATTAATTTAAAAGGCGAGATTGTATCTGATGACCTAGCCGACATGTATAGACATTGGGGTTACACTTGCACAAGTCCAAAGGACTTTGCCGATCTATCGAATGACGATGAGGACATAGAAGTTGTCATCAACTCACGTGGTGGGTCAGTTACTGATGCAAGCGAAATATTTACAGCCCTTAAGGACTATAAAGGACAAGTTACTGCTAAGATAGTGGGATTTGCAGGCTCATGTGCATCTTGGATAGCCATGGCAGCCGATAAGGTCAAGATATCCCCTATGGGATTTATTATGATACACAACTCATCATCTTATGCAAGTGGTGACAACAGGGACATGGACTCTACGAGTAATATGCTTAAGACAGTAGACGAGGCTATAAGAAATGCCTACAAGGAAAAAACTGGATTAAGTGATGAAGAATTAAAGGACCTAATGGATAATGAGACCTGGTTTAACTCATCAAAGGCTTTGGAGAAGAACTTTGCCGATGAAATCATGTTTGAGGAAGAGGCCTTAGTATCTAATAGTTTTTTCAATGATTTAAAAATTCCTTCAAAGGAAATTTTAAATATAATCAGCAAAAATCAAGAAGAAAGAGAGGAAGTTGTAATGGATCTAAAAGAATTACAAGAAAAACATCCCGAATTATATAACGAAGTTATGAATCTGGGAAAAGAAGAAGGAAGAAAAGAAGAAAGAGAAAGAATCCAAAACATTGAAAACTTAGAAGTTGATGGATTCAAGGACCTTGTAAACAAGGCAAAGTTTGAAACTTTTGAAAGTCCTGAAAAGTTAGCTATGAATATTCTTAAGGCTCAAAAAGAGCAAGGAGAAAAACAAGTTAAAGACTTTTTAGAGGACAAGGACTTTGTGGTAGAACACGACGCAGAAGAAGAAAAAGTTAAAAACTCAAACAAAGATGATGAGTTTGCAAAACTTATTGGGGCAATCGCCAATGAAAAAAGGGGGATTAAATAATGGATAACCTATACGCAAAAGTCGGAGAATTTAAAGCTGACAACCTAATCAATGATATAGCAATTACACCTGTGACTAAGTCAGCAAAAATCAAAAAGGCATCAAAGTTAGAAAGGGGAACAATCCTGTCTAAGGATGCTAAAGGCTACTACAAGAAATTTAATGGAGCAGGCTCAGGGGAGTCAGCAGAAAAACCTGATTGCATCCTAGCTGATGATGTTGATAATCCAGACGAAGATGTATTTGCAGTAGCTTATGCTACAGGCATGTTTAACAGAAAAGTCTTAATTTTTGATGGGGAATTATCAGAAGCAGCAGAAGAAATTTTAAGAGAAAAAGGAATCATCCTTAAGGACAATGTGGAGGTAAAATAATGGGAAATTACGATACTATAACACTTTTAAAAGGGATTGAGAATGTAAAACCTGTAAAGACTTTTTTAAGGGACACATTTTTCCCCGCAAAAAATGACCAAAAACTTGTAACTAAGACAGCACAATTTGATGTTAAAAAAGGCAAAAGAAGAATTGCACCTTTTGTAGCACCAAGAGTTAAGGGAGTTACTATCTCAAGAGAGGGCTTTGAAACCCACACAATTACAACTCCTTTAATTGCACCTCAAAGAATACTTACAGTTGATGACCTAGAAAACAGAGCCTTTGGGGAAAGCCTTGTATCAGCAGTGACACCACAACAAAGACAAGCAAAAATCGTGGCTGACGATCTTATGGAACTTGACGAGATGATCACTAGAAGAGAAGAAGCAATGGCTGCTGACCTACTTTTCAACGGCAAGATTTTTGTTAAGGCTTATATCGACCACGATGGAACTAACACAAGGGATTCTGTAATTGATTTTGGCAAGAAAACTGATGAAAAGGCTAAAGTCCTTTGGAACACAGAAAATGCTAATATCATCGAGGATTTAAGAAACCTTAGAAGAGAAATCATTAAGGAATCTGGGGCAAATGCAAATATCCTTATTTTAGGATCTAAAGTTTATGACGAACTACTTAAGAATGAAAAATTCTTAAAATACTTCGACATCAAAAACTTAAACCTTGCATCAATTAACCCTGTACTACAAGATGGTGGATCAGTTACTTTTGTGGGTAAGATCCCATCTCTTGGCATTGATATGTACACTTATGATGAGTGGTATGTTGACGCAGATGGCGAAGAAAAACCAGTTGTACCAGAGGATAAAATCCTATTAGGCTCAAGAGACTTAGGAAAAATCATGTATGGTGCAGTAACTCAACTTGCAGACCAAGGTCAAAATTTTGTGACTTATGTATCTTCAAGAGTACCTAAGGTTTGGGTAGATCCTAACGCTGACAACAGAATGATGAGATTATCATCAAGACCAGTTGTAGCACCTAACGACATCGAAGCTTGGAAGGTCCTTAAGGTGCTTTAATGGCAACCTTAAAGGACTATATCAAGGACTTTGACCTAGACACCTTTATAAACATGGACGAGTTTGCAGACGACCATCAAATTAATGGTGAGACTATAAAATGTGTCCTTGACACAGATATTTTTGATGAGAGGTCTACCTTATCTGGAGACAGGTCTGGTGGAGTATTTAAGGACACCATCTCAATTTTTATAAAAATGTCGGACATAAAGAAACCATTAATTGACGAGATGATGTCTGTGGACGATGAGGACTACAGGGTAGTAGAGGTCAAGGAAAACATGGGAATGTACGAGATAGTCTTATCTCAATACGACTATTAGGTGATTAAATGATTGAGGTACAAATTGAGGGCATAGAAATTTTTGACCAATTAAAAAACTCAGATAAACAGCTAGAAAAGGCTCTGTACTTTGCCAAGAACAGGGCCTTAAATACTGTCAAAACTGAGTTGGCCAGAGGTGTGCCTAAGAAGTACGACACAAAACAAAAAATTATAAGGGATAGGACAAGAGTCAATAAAAATACTGGAGAGGTATCTGTAACAGGATCTCCCATAAGGCTTTTTAAATTCCGTGTCACTCCAACATCGCCAAGAAAACAACTTGTAACAGCAAGTGTTAAGAGGGCAAGCAAAAGCCTGCCTAACGCTTTTGTGCAACAGATGAGAAATGGAACAATCGGAGTTTTTGAGCGTGTCGAAAAAAGCAGGTACCCAATAAGACAACTCTACTCAGTATCTGCACCACAGATGGCAGGAAACGAGGAAGTCTTAGAGGGAGCAATGGAAAGGGCCTCAATTGTTTTTGACGAAAGATTATCCCATGAGATAGGCAGGTTGCTAGATGATTAGTATAGATTTAGTCGAAGAATTAAAAAAAGACTTAGAAAACCTATTTAAAAAAGAAGATTATGTAGACACTTACAGCACAAAAAATCCCGACAGGAAGTTGCCAAAAATAAATACGGGTTGGTATACACAAAAAGTTGATAAAGAGGACTTTCCCTATGTGCTTATATCGCCAATCCAAGAGACTTGGAATCTTGATGTTGCAAAAGTAGAATTGGTCCTAGTAATTGGATCTTACTCCAAGGATTTAGACGGGTGGAAGGACACTGGACTCATAGCAGAGAGAATAAGGCAGCACTTAACGAGGACTAAGTACATAGCCCAAAAGTATGAAATTAATTCCGATGCTAGAATTGAGTTTCCAGACGACCAACCCTACCCAATAACTTTTTGTGCCATGTATGTAAGCTTTAATGTCTACAACACTTATAACGAGGAGAGCGGAGAGCTCACTTGGTAAATACGAGGAGGATAGAAATGGTAGAGAAAAAAGAAATAAAAAAAGAAGTCCCTGAGACAAAGGCAGAGCCACTACATCTAATCTATGTAGGGGACACAATCCTAGAACTAGGACTGCTACAGTCTACAGTTTACATCAACTCACTACCAAAACAAATTGAGGAGAAGTTTGAAGAAGTGCCACAACTTAAAAAGTTATTTGTGCCAGTTGATAAGGCATCACAGGCACTACTAGATGCAAGAACTGAGGGTTCAGGCATTTATGCACTTAATAAAATAGTAAAGGAAAAATTTAGAGAACTTAGAAAAAAGGGGGATAAATAATGGCTTATAGACATGGTGTGTATACACGAGAAATACCCACTAGAATAGTCCCACCAGTAAGGGTGGACTGTGGATTGCCAGTTGTTTTTGGTACAGCACCAATTAATAAGGCAATAGATCCTGCAGAAACTAACAGACCTTACCTAATTTTTAGCTACGAAGAAGCAGTTAAGAAATTTGGTTTTTCCGAAGATTGGGAAAATTACACATTAAGTGAAATGATTTACTCCCAATTTGCTTTATATGGCATGGCTCCAATTGTATTAGTCAATGTCCTTGACCCAAAAAAGCATATGGAGACAGGCAACGGAACTTTTGAAATTGTAAGAGGTAAGGGACAATTAAAAGTTGCAGGGGTAATACCTGAAAGTCTTAAAATTAAGGCTCAAAATGGGGCAGAAGTTTTTAACCTTGCAGAAGATTACATCATAGAATTTGAAAACGACAATGACTATCCAAATATCATTGTAACAGCAGAAAAAATGGTAGATGGAACTTATACTGCAGAATTTGACAAGATTACTCCAGAAAAAATAACTAAGAAAGAAATTATCGGCGGTATTGATGGAGCAACTAATAAAAAGACAGGTCTTGAACTTGTATCTGAGGTATATCCAAGATTTGGTCTTGTACCTGGAATTGTTGCAGCACCAGGCTACTCTGGGGACTCCGAAGTTGCAGCAATTATGGAAACTAAGGCCGCAAGAATTAACGGAGTCTTTAAGGCTGATGCTTTAATCGACCTAGATGCAGATAAAAATTACGATGAGGTGTCAAGAGAAAAGAACATCAAGAACTTTGTCTCAACTCATCAATTTGTATGTTATCCAAAGGTTGGTCTAGGAGATAAGGTATACAATTTATCTACTCACATGATTGGAGTCATCAATCAGACCGACTTTGACAATGATGACATACCATACGTTTCACCATCAAATAAGATGATTAAAATTGATAAAACTATCATGAAAGGTGAAGAGAGATTATTTGGACTTGATGAAGCAAACTATTTAAATGGTCAAGGTGTGGTTACTGCATTTAATTTCAGCGGTTGGAAACTTTGGGGGAATAGGACAGGGGCTTATCCGTCAAATACAGATGTCAAGGATGCCTTTATCCCAATTCGTAGAATGTTTAACTGGGTGGCAAACACGCTCGTTTTAACATTCTGGAATAAGGTTGACAATCCAATGAACAAGAGGTCTGTAGAAACAATTATTGACTCTGCAAACCTATGGCTTAATGGTCTAGTTGCCCAAGGCTGTCTATACGGGGCAAGGGTAAAAGTACTAACTGACGAAAATCCTATTACCGACCTTATGGATGGAATTATAAGATTCCACGTCTACATGACTCCACCTGCACCAATGCGACAAATTGAGTTTATACAAGAGTACAACGTAGAGTACTTAAGTACTTTTGTTGAGACTATTGCAGCACTTTAAGGAGGTAAAAAATGAGAATACCTGATAAATTAATTGGCTTTAATGTCTTTAAGGGCAGTAGATTACTTGGGGTTGCTGATGTAACCCTACCAACGCTAGAGTACATGACAGAGACCCTATCTGGTGGCGGAATTGCAGGGGAAACTGAAACACCCGCACTAGGTCAATTGTCATCTATGACAATATCCATCAACTTTAGGGCCCTATCAGAAGAAATTGCATCTTTTATAGAGCCCGCAGGAACACTACTAAATTGTAGGGGATCTCTACAAAAGTATGACTCTGCAACGGGTAAGATTATTCCTTACCCTTGCTCCCTAACTGTATCAGTCCTTCCAAAGTCTGTTGAACTTGGAAAGTTTGAAGTTGGAAAAGCGACAGACACATCAATTGAGCAAGAAATAACTTACCTAAAGTTATACATCGACAACAAAGAAATCTGCGAAATTGATAAGTTAAACTACATTTGCAGAATTGATGGAAAAGACTACCTAGAAGAAGTAAGAGATCAAATTGGAATGTAAGAGGTGTTAAAAGTTGAATAATTACGACCCTAATTATGACCCTAACAATCTTGCAGTAAATGCGCCTGACTTTGAAGAGCCACATGTGGAAGAAAGACATGTGGCTCAATTTAATCAGGAGCCAGGGCAAGAAGAGGTCTATAGAAAATACTACGAAGAATTAAAAAACAAGGAAAAAAATGATTTATACAGTGAAAGACCTGAAATAAAATCAAAAAACAGGGAAAATTTGATTTTATATGGGGAAAAAGCCGAAATAAAATCAAAAAATGGCGAAAATTTGAATTTATCTGAGGAAAAACCTAGCGAAGAATCAAATAATAAGGTTTTTAAGCTTATAAAACCTTTTGAATTCGAGGGAGAACTAATTGAAGAGGTCTATCTTGACCTAGACTCCCTTACAGGTAAGGACATTATGGATGCCTCTAAGGGGGTAGAAAGTTTTGTCCAAGAAACTAACAAGATTTATCTTGCAAATATTGCTGCCATTGCTATGAAAAGACCTAAGGAAATCATGTATTACATGTCCGCCAAGGATGCCACAGCAATTTGCTACTTTGTGATGGATTTTTTAATCGATTAGTCGGTAGGGGGATGACGATAAAAAGGATGAGAAAGACCATAAAAAAGTTATTTCTCAGCCTTTCTTTATCGACTAAAAACAGTATAGATTTTTTTAAGAACACTCCACTTGTAGAACTTGATGAGTGGATTGACACAGTAGACGAGTTTTACAAGGAAACTAGGAGAAGTTAGGAGGTGGCTTTATGGCAAGAGTACATGAGTTGCTAATAAAAATTGATGGTAAACTGAGCGGGTCTGTGAACTCCAGTTTTAAGTCAGTGGCTAGTAAAGCCACAAAACTAAACAAACAATTTAAGGACCTAAAAAGCGTACAGCTAGGGGCAGAAAAGTTTAAAGCCATGGAATCTGGCTTGGGAAAACTAGAAACAAAGCTTAAGACGACTAAAGAAAAGACCCTAGAACTTAGACGAGCCTTTAATGAATCCAAGGCAAGGACAGAGGCCCTGGCTCAAGAATTTAAAAACACTGGTGGAAAAAGTCAAGAACTTGCAAATAAACTTGCCAAGTCCAGGGAAGAGACATCAAGGTTAAGCGAGAGGTACGAGAAATCTAAAGCCTCAATCGATGCAGTAAATGCAAAAATAGTTGACCAGAAAAGCAAGTTAGATGAGTTATCGGGATCCTTGGCAAAGGCAGGATTTAAGACTGGTGACTTTGAAAAATCCCAACAAAAACTCGCAGCCAAAATGTCTATAAAGGAAAACTACAAGGAAATGCAGGAAAGGTTTGGCAAGGCAGGAGATTATGCTAAGAAAGCCATGAAAAGGACAGCTGCCTTTGGTGCAGCTGCTGCAGTGCCCTTAAAATTTGCTATTGATGAAGAGTCTGTCAACGCAGAAATAGCTAAGGTTGCAGACTTTAAAGATGACAAGCAGAAAAAAGAAGTCACTGACAGTCTTAAAAAGATGATAACTACAGAAATCCCAATGTCCTACCAAGAAATCGGAGAACTTGCAGCCGCAGGTGCCCAAGGTGGGATTGAGACTGTAGACTTATCAAAGTTTTCAGAACTTGCAGCAAAGATGGGTGTAGCCTTTGACATGGAGGCAGGCGAAGCAGGTCAAAAGATGGCCAACTGGAAGGCTGCCTTTGGAATGGATATGAACGAGCTCCAAGCCTTAGGGGACAAGGTTAACTACCTAGGTAATAACTCTGCAGCCTCAGCTGCGTCAATCTCCAATGTTATCTCTCGAGTGGGTGCATTAGGAGAAGTAGCAGGTGTGGGAAGTGGAGAAGTAGCAGGTCTTGGTGCAGCCATGATAGCCATGGGTACTCAAGACGATGTTGCGGCAACTGGTATCAAAAAGGTACTAACTACCCTTGCATCTGGTGGTAACAAGGCATCAAAAGCCATACTCGGCATAGGTGGTGCCGACCTATCCAAGTCCATGAAGATGGATGGAGCAGGAACCATAATCGATGTCTTTGAAAAAATCAAAGCCCTAAAGCCAGAGGAACAAACTGGAGCCTTAAGAGATATATTTGGCCAACAAAACATTGGGGCAATTGCACCCCTATTAAATAATTTAGACCTGGTAAAAGAGTACTTAGGTATGGTAGGAGATAAATCAAAATACGCAGGCTCTATGCAGAAGGAATTTGATGCACAGGCGGGGACAACTGCCAACCAGTTAAAAATCTTGCGCAACCAAGCAGTGGACGCAGGCATGGTAATTGGTAGTGCCATGCTACCCTACTTTAAAAAAGGCGTTGAAAAACTCCAAGAAATGGCAACAAAAATAAAGACCTTTGCCGACGAAAATCCAAAGGCGATGGAGTCTATATTAAAAATTGCTGGTGCTCTTGCAGGTCTTGCTGTTGCAGTGCCGACGATATTAGCCCTGAATAATGCTTTTATGGGCACGAAAAAAGCTTTTAGAATTGTAAGTGATTTGACAAAATTACTTGAGGCAAACCCTATGGCCATTGGTATTATGCTTGCAGTTGGTGCCCTATTTTTACTTTGGAAAAACTGGGACAAGGTCAAGGCCATTGCAGGTGCTGCCATGGACTGGGTTAACTCAAAAATCGAGTTGGGCAAAAACAAAGTGATTGAATTAAAAAACCATGTCGCAGAAAAATTTGAAGCAATGAAGCAGCACTTTACGAACGCAGGAAATGCAGTCAAAGACTTCTTCCTGGCACCTCTTAATAAGGCCAAAGAGATTGTTGGACGAATAAAAGAGGGTGTTGGGGGAATTGCCTCTAACATCAAAGATAAAGTATCTAGTGGAATACAAAAACTCACTGGTGGTGGGAATGGTGTACGTGCCATGGCAACTGGTGGGGTAGTAACTAGACCACAAATGGCTCTAGTCGGAGAAGGTGGAGACCACGAAGCGGTTATCCCACTTAACAAAGACAAGAGGTCAGAAGCCCTTTGGCAGTATGCGGGTAGCAGAATGGGACTTCTTGGAGATGAGTCAAGGCTCAAATCCATTAACTCAAACATATCCTCTTACAGCCCACCAAGTAGGCAAGGAGTGAGTATAAACATGCAAATTGACGCAAGAGGGGCACAAAAGGGAGTACAAGAAGAAATCCAAAATGCCATAAGATACGCTACTCCAGAGTTAAAAAGAGTTATGGTTGACCTATTAAGGGACATGGATAGAGATAGAGAAAGAGTGGTGTTAGTCTGATGGATAAGGTAATAAATTTACAAACTACGGATGGCCAAAGCGGAGATCCCTATCTTGACTATGAGAGTCTTGATGTCTATGTCACTAAGTTGGGAGACACATGGGACTTAATCGCCTATGAAATCTATGGAGATGAAGTCCACATGAAGGAACTAATCGAAGCTAACATCGAGCTTGTGGAAACTGTCTTTTTTGAGGCAGGGGTACCTCTTATTTGTCCTGATATCCCTCTACCCGACAGTGCTAACACTCCACCTTGGAAGAGGTGAGTAGATGGGAAAAGCAGATAGAACAAAATTAAAGGTAATTTACAAGGGCAAGGATATAACCAAGGAGATCCAGGAGTATATCCTTGACTTTAGCTACACCGACAATGACAATGACGCCGAGGACTTGCAACTCACCTTGGAAAACAAGGAAGAACTTTGGTATAAGGAGTGGTTTCCTGAAAAGGGAGATACCATTAATGCGACCATTATTATTATTAAAGACGGGGCGACTATACCTGTACCAATTGGCAAGTTTGAAGTTGACAGCATCAATGTAAAGGGTAAGCCAAACATAACTACTATCAAGGCAATAACCGCTTTTATTAGTGGCGAGATACGAGACACTAAAAGGTCTAAGGCATGGGAAAAAATAAAATTTAAGGCTATAGTTAGCGAGATAGCAGGGAAGTATGGCTACAGTGCGGTATTTAATATACAGAAAGATAAATTGTACGACAAGGTAGACCAAAATAATTTAAGTGACATTGAGTTTATAAAAAAACTTTGCAAGGACTTAGGCTATGATGTCAAAGTCAACAACACTAAGATAATTATTACTGATGAGGAATATTACGAGAGCAAGGGTCCAGATTTTAACATCTATAATCATCGTGAGGACGCAGATAAAAGCGATATATTTGACCTTTTAAATTGGGAGTTTGACGAGTCTTCAATTGGAGCTTATACTTCCTGTGAAAATCAATATAAGGATTCGAAGACTAGAAAAGTCTTCAAGGCAAAGGCAGAGTCAAAAAAAGAGAAAAAGTCTAAAAAGGTCTTAAGACTCAATAAAAAAGTCAAGTCCGATGCAGAAAATGAACAACTTTGTAAGGATGCTTTAAAAAGAGAAAATGCAAAAACAAAAACTGCAAAATTTTCTTTTGCTCCAGATAAAGCAGTCTATGGGAAAAATATTATAAATGTTTCTGGTTGGGGTGTTTTTGATGGAAAATACCTCATAGACTCAGTAACGCATAAGATTGATAGTAACGGCTACACAGTAGACTTGGATTGCAGGAAATTCTATAAAGGCATGTCAATTACTACATCATCTAGTACAGAAAGTGACAGTGCCAAAGGGTCTGACAAGGTTGAGGCTATGATATCTCACGCTGAATCTATGATAGGTATGGGCTACTCACAGCCCATGCGTATGTCTGCCAAATATGCTGACTGCTCTTCTACTGTATGTAGGTCAATGTCTGCTGCAGGGCTAATGCCAAAAGGAGCAGCCTATGATACATCGAGTCTACCAAACTGCGGCTACTTAAAAGAAGTGCCTATGTCGGATTTACAAAGAGGAGATGTCCTAAATTACAGACGAGGCGGCAAGGGTCATGCCATGATATATATTGGAGACGGCAAGGTCATTGAGGCACAACCTAGAAAGGGTGTAGTTGTAGGTAAATTAAGAACTAAGGGATATAAGGCTTATAGACCAACGGGAGGTTAAGATGGCACATATAGTTGATGACGACAACAGGACCTTTATGATAGGGACTGTTACAAAAATAAATCCCGAAGAGGCTAAGGCTCGAGTCCTCTTTGAGGATAAGGATGAGATTACATCTAAGGAGATACCGATAATGTTTAATCACACTAAGGGCATGAGAATTTATGCCATGCCCGAAATTGGGGAACAAGTGGTGTGTTCTTTTTTAGCAAATGGTATCGAGGAGGGTTTTATCGAGGGGGCTTACTATGATGACATAGATAAACCGCCAGTTAAAGACCCCGCCATTAAAATTATTAAATTTAAAACAGATGATTATATACTCTATAACGATAATACAGGCGAGATGGAAATTAAGTGTAAGACCCTTAGGGTTAAGGGGGATTTACATGTTACTGGTAGTGCCAGAGTCGATGTAAACACTAAGTCGCCAGAATTTATTGGAGACTTAAGAGGAATAGCGGACGGTGTTAGACAATGATAGGTATACTTGGAGATTTAGAGTTTGTAGCAAGCTCAAACAGGATACACACTTTTCAGGAAATGAGTACAACACAAAGTGTGAGATATGCAGAACACGCATCACTACAGAGAAAACCTGCCCTTGAATATATTGGACCTAATCTTGACGAAGTAACTTTAAAAATTCAATGGAGAATTGAGGATAAGGTCAATCCATTGGCGGAAATTGAAAAACTAAAGAAAAAAATGGACGAGGGAGAAATTCTTCCATTTTTCCTTGGTAGTCGAAAAGTGGGAAGCGGTACATTTGTAATTATAGACATACCGCAGACCTATAACCGTGTAGATAACCATGGAAATGTCCTATCGGTGTCTGCCGAAATTAAACTTAAAGAAGTTGTAGAGAAAAAGGCTGGTGCGGAGAATAAAGTAACTAAACAGCCTAGCAAAAAGGCTAAGCAGGAAAAACTTACAGTTGCTAAAAACAAGGCCCTATTAAAGAGTTTTGCTGTATCTCCTGTACTTGGGGCGGGTTTAACTGCCCTGGATAAGAGCCTACAGATGACAAAGGGGTTGTTGAAAAAATGAAGGCTGCAATAGATACTGGCAAGCAGATGCAATACAGGCTTGGGGCAGTTGGATTTGAGGACATAGTCCAATGTGTAAATATCCTCCTCTCAACTGTGAAGAAAACTGTCTTTTTGGATAGGGCACTGGGGATTGATTCAAATATCATTGACCAACCTACCAATAGGGCAGGGAAATTATACCAGGCAGTATACACAGCCATAGAAGAAAACGAGCCACGAGTTGAAGTCCTTGAAATCAAGCCATACTTGGCAAGCCTGGACGGACAAGTGGAAGTTAAGCTACTTATAGACATTAAAGATGAGTATTTGAGGGGGTGACAGAAATGTATTGGGGATTAGAAGATGTTGATTTTATAAATGTGGTGCCTCAAGAGGTTATAGACGCTGCAACAGAAGAGTTGGCAAGGCGAATGGGCAAGGATATTTACCCTGCATCGCCTGAAAGAATAATGCTCTTAACTCTATTAGACCTTATCTTGCTAGATAGGGAGAAAATCAACGATACTGGAAAGATGAACCTTTTGGCCTACAGTCGTGGAGACTTTTTGGACCACAAGGGAGCCTTTATGGATGAAGTAAGACTACCTGCAAAGGCAGCCAAGACCATGTTAAAATTTAAAATGTCAACTGCCCTTAACTACGTCAATGTAATACCTAAAGGGACTAGGGTTAAGTCTCAAAACAACTTAGTCTTTAAGACCCTAGAGGAATTGGAAATCCCTGCAGGGGAAACAGAAATTACTGCACAAGCTGAATGTGAGACCATAGGTGTGGCAGGTAACGGAATTGCCAAGGGTTCCATAAGCATCATCGTTGATGTTTTCCCTTACTACCAGTCAGTGGAAAATTTGACTGTGTCCTCTGGTGGGGCAGAAAGAGAAACTGATGATAGGTTTAGGGAGAGAATCCACGAATCACCAGAAAAGATGACTACAGCAGGTCCTGATGGGGCTTACCTCTACCACACAAAGGCAGTAAATCAAAATATAATTGATGCAGCAGTCCACAGTCCCAGTCCAGGTGTAGTTGATGTGATACCACTTATGACTGGGGGGCAGCTACCTAATGATGAGATAATAAAGGACATCAAGGACAAATTAAACGATAGAAAGGTAAGACCTTTAACTGACAAGGTGCAAATTAGAAAACCTACAATTGTTGAGTATGACCTGGACTTAAAATACTATATCTCAACTGAGGACAAATACTTTACAAGCGACATTATCAAAAAAGTAGACCAGGTAATTGAGGACTATGTGGACTGGCAGAAGGAAAAGCTAGGACGAGATATAAACCCAGACAAACTCATAGAGCAAATGGTAAATGCAGGGGCAAAAAGGGTTGAGATAGTATCTCCTAAGTTTAAGGTCCTTAATTATGATGAGGTTGCCCACCTAAGTGGGACAAAGTCAATTAAATTTATGGGGGTAGAAGATGAGTGATGTAATGCTTAATAAAATGCTGCCCTCTAGCATTGACGACAACGAAACCATAAAAATTATAAATGAGATCCTACAGCCTTACATAGACCAAAACTTTAAGGTCTTTATCCCAAGGCTGTTTTTGTATGCCAACATTGATAGGCTTGATGAGAACATGCTCAATCACTTGGCTTATGAGTGCCACGTGGATTTTTATGATGCGGACCTACCCATAGAAAAAAAGAGGACTATGGTTAAAAAAGCCATAAAGTATCACAGGTATAAGGGGACTCCCTTTGCAGTGGAAGAGTTACTGTCCGATGTCTTTGACGACACCTGGCTTAAGGAGTGGTATGAGTATGGTGGAGAGCCTTACTACTTTAGGATCTATACCAAGGATTTTTTAAAGGACGAGAAAACCTTTAAAAGTTTTATGAAAGCCCTCTTTGCAGTTAAAAACACAAGGTCTTGGCTCGAGGGAATTATCCTGGTGCGAGACCAGACCATCTATTATGGAATGTACGGACAAAAAGCCAAACACTACAAGGTCTTACCTAACAAGGTTGAGGACAAGGAATTTGACAATCTTGTATACATGGGAATGGCGACTTATCACAAAAAGATTAAGAGGGTTGCTATTATGCCAGAAGTTTGGACTTTAAACCAAGAAGGAATGTTTTTGGAAGTTGAAGATGGAAGTGGGGTGCGTATGAAGTATGACTAATAAAATTAACGATATAAATCAAGTTTTTAAAGGGAAAAAACTCCTTGCTTATGATGAGACTACTGGAAATTTTGCAATAGTTTCTCCTCACATCTTTACGAGTACAGTTTTTACCGAGGAGGGAGTACCACTTGACGAGTACCTATCTTTTAAACCGCAAGAGGTTATAGATAAACTCGATGAAATATTAAAAGGTGCTCCAAAAGAATATGATACATTTAGAGAAATTGCTGCAGAACTTAACACCAACAAAGACTCTATAGTTGAGATACTAAGGGCAATATCTAACAGGGTTAAAATGCCAGAAAAGGGCGAGGTAGGTCAAGTTTTAAAACTTAATTCTGACGGGCAAGTTGTTTTTGATGAGGACAAGGACACAGTTTATATCCACCCAGAATCCCATAAAGCAAGCATGATAGAAACTGATACAAGTAGACGATTTGTAAGCGAAACAGAAAAAGAAACCTGGAATAGTAAATTAGATAGCGATAGCAATTTGGACTCCAACTCCATAACACTTAATAATCAAAAGAAGTTGTTAAAGGATATCCTAACTCAGCTTATAAAAAATACTGATGACCTTGAAGGTCTTATAGGAGTTGCCAACGGACTTGCAACACTTGATGGCAACAAAAAAGTCCCAGTAAGTCAACTCCCAGATGAGGCTTTAAAGGACACAACTTATGACTTATCTAGCTTTTTAACTGCAAAAGATTTAGAGGCTTATAAAAAAGCTGACGGAACGACAGTTGCCGAACTTAAAGCTGAGGGTAGAGTTGACGCAAATAGAATAAGGGAAGAGTGGTTTTTCGCTTACTATGACTCATCTAATACACCAGACCGACAAAAAGGCTGGTATATCAACACTGTGAACTTTGGGAACTACATTTTCCAAATTGCGTATGATGCTGCGAGTAGGAACGCCATCTACTTTAGGGTAGGTGCAGATTATCAAAACACAAAAAAACATGTGTGGTCTCCATGGCAGCCCATCCTAACAGGTCAATACTTAGAAAAGTTGGCAAGTAAAAAAGACCTTGAAGCAAAAGAAAGCACTATCCACAAGGGCGAGGTCAACGGATACGCTGCACTTGATAGCACAGGCAAAGTACCCGAAGCACAGTTGCCAGAAAAGGTTCTTAAAGTCTATGACCTCACACCTTATGCAAAGAGTGAGGACATCAAAAAGACTTATGCAACTAAGCAAGAGGTAAGTGCAGGTAAGCTTGACTACACGGCAGAAAATGCAGAGAACAAAGGCAAGGCTAATGGTTATGCGTCTTTAGGTGGAGACGGAAAAGTACCTGCCGACCAGTTGCCATCTTATGTAGATGATGTTTTAGAGTATGCAAACAAATCTAAATTCCCAAGCACGGGAGAAAAGGGAAAAATCTATGTGGACTTATCTACAGAAAATATTTATAGGTGGTCTGGAACTACTTATACAGAGATTTCTCCAAGCTTAATAACTCAAGCCGATATACAAAAACTACAAGGTATAGAGGCAGGGGCACAGAAAAATAATGTTACTCAAGAAATGATTAGCAAGTGGAATAACAAGTGGGATTCTGCTTATGGAAAAGACATATCAAGAGGTAAGACTAGGGGATATAATACCTTATCTGTGTGGGCTGATCTATCAAAAAGCCAAGACTTGGAAGATTGGATTGGGGATTTATGTAAGAGGACATTGGAGCTCAGGAGAAAAATTAATGAAAAACCTGATGTGATTGAGATGACCCTCACAGATTACAACAATTTGACTACGAAAAAACCAAATACTATTTATGCGATTGACTAGGTGGTTGATATGAGTTTATGGGATAAAAAAGACATAATAATTAATGGGAAGTCAAAGAGTAAGTTGTTTTATGTGGAAAAATTAATTTGGTCTAAAATGAGGACGGAATTTTCTAAGGATTTTAAAAATCTTAAAGAAGATGAAGATTTTGAGGGTTTGTATGACCAAGGCAAAAATGCCTTTAGGGTGTAGAAAGGAGAAGAAATGCAAAGAGGAAGATTTTATCTTACAGAAAAAGGGCGAGATTTATTGGCTTACTGTCAAACAGGAGAGCCTTTAAATTTTACAAGGGCCGCTATTGGAACTGGAAAAATAGAAAGTACAGCGACTCTTTTTAAGATGGATAAGTTAGTGGAAGAGGTACAAGAAGTAGATATTAAGGGAATTAAGGCTAACGGAGATGGAACTAGCACAATATCTCTTGCTATCACTAACGGGAAAACAAAAAAAGGTTTTTTAATGTCTGAGGTTGGTCTATTTGCCCAAGACCCAAGAAAGGGAGAAATCCTATA
This sequence comes from Peptoniphilus hominis (ex Hitch et al. 2025), assembly GCF_040096015.1. Taxonomy (NCBI): domain Bacteria; kingdom Bacillati; phylum Bacillota; class Tissierellia; order Tissierellales; family Peptoniphilaceae; genus Peptoniphilus; species Peptoniphilus hominis (ex Hitch et al. 2025). The sequence continues at coordinate 175,322 of NZ_JBBMFO010000001.1, forward strand.
TGGGGTGGCATATTACGAAGACCACGCTGATTTTATTCCCGTGTATGACCAAGAAATGGTCGAGATTTCTATGGATATAATTGTTGTTGTATCTAATGTCGATGTGATAAACATCAAGATTGATAGGTCAATGATTTGTGCTAGTCAATTAGATTTGTTAGATTTAGCTGGGATTGGGAGAACTAATCAGACTGTTAAGGGCAATTGGGATTTAATTCAGGATTTGGCTCTCAAAATAGCTTCTATGGGTACGGCAGTTCAAACTGATAGCCGATACAATAACTTTAGAGTAGATTTCAAGAAACTTTATGGGACTGAAGAGTTTGAAGGTATTTATGAGCCTGAAATGGGAAGATTTGTAGTTTAAGAGAGGAAAGTGAATTTATGATTTTACACAGATGGGGGAAATATACAACAATTTCGGTGCCTGGAGGTACAACATATTACGCAAATCCAGGTGCAGAAGTGTTTTTAGGAACGCAAAATATTGGAGATAGAGACCCTGGAGATGAGTGGATAAGTGGGTATGATGTTTATCGATTAACAAGAATAGAGAGTGTTCCAGGAGGACAATGGAATGACCATCGAATTTGGGGAGTTTTAGTTGGTACTTACAGTTCATCATATAGAAAAAAAGGCTCTAAGATAGGTAAGGTTACTGATGAAAATAGAAGAGCTTATCCAGATGACGGTCAAAAGGGCGATTATTGGTATATCTATGAGGGAGTAGATAACCAAGCACCTACAATCTCTGGTAAAGATGAGGACTTAGGTGGATTTAAAGCACCTTTTAAAAAGATCTTTAGTGTAAACGACCCAGACAGCAACGAGACCCTAAACGTCACAGTAAAACTCAACGCAGCAACAATCCGAACAATAAATAATGCGACAAAAGGCGAGTCTTACGAAATTGATATTGATAAGGAAAAATTTGATGGGTTAGAACTGAACAAAGAAAATACAATCGAGATTACGGTTACCGACTCTAAAGAAGCAAGTGCTATCAGACGATATACTTTTAAAAAGATAAATTCTAACCCAGTTGTAACAGTGACTAATTCAAACCTTGGGGAGCAAAATAAGCCCTTTAGTTTTTCTTTTAAGGCTAATGACCCAGATGGCGATGACATTACAGTTAAGGTCTATATCGACGATGTACAAGTCCAAGACCTTGGAAAAGTAACACCAGACCAATCAAAGACAGTTAGCATAGGTAAACTTGACTATGCCAAGTTAAAAAATGGAAACCACAAGATTAAAATTGAGGCGACGGATTCTTTTAACGCTAAGGGTGCTAACTACATTGAGTTTAGTAAAAACATCACTTATTGCTGGTACAGATTGACAAAAGAGGTTGACGCTCAACCGTCTGCAATAGTCACGAATGTGTTGGCTGAACTTGCCAAGGGTGCAAAACTTACTGTTAAAGTATCCTTAAATGCCAAGGACGCTAATCCAACTTGGGAAGTTGTTCCAGAAGAGTTAATTGGTCAAAAATATAATTTTAAGACTAAAACAAAAACTGCAGATAAGTGGTGTATTGGTGTGGAAGTTAGAATTGATAGAGACAAAACAGAAGAGGGTTTTTACTCATATTTCTATGGCTTTGTAGGAGCTTACATGTAAGGAGGATATTATGGCGGTAGAATTTATTAATGAGAAGTCTTTAAAGGAATTGCAAAAGGCTGGGGACTCTGGGGCAATCCTAGAGGAACTTAAACAGATTAATGACGGAAATTTAGCACTTGCTGAGGCAGTTGCAACAAACTATGAGACAAACCTCGAAAGGGCAGAAAAGACGGATGAAGTTTTAGCTACAATTTATGAAACTATTTTAGGAGGTCAAGCATGATTGATTTATATGTTGGATTAGTAATTAGAGGAAGAAGAACTTGTGATGTAAACAACAAGGATGTAAAGTTAGTTCCTGCCAATTTAAGGGATGCGGTTATCGCAGAACTTAAGGGACAAGGATATGACGAAAATGGTAAAAAGATTAAATAAGGTATTAATTGGATTTGCTTTAGCAAGTCTTTTTTTATACGAATTTTTGAATAGGAGAGGAGGTGTAAGTATGCTAGATCTATATGTTGGATTGGTATCTCGCCAAAGAAGAACTTGCAATCCTGAAAATAAAAAGGTTAGACAAGTGCCAAAGATTTGGAGAGAGGCAGTTCTTGAGGATTTAAAGGCTCTTGGTCTTGATGCTGATGGTATGCCAATTGACATCGAGGGTTAAACTTTAGGGAGGCTTAGTCCTCCCTTAAAATTTTAAAGGAGAGGTGACAGCATGGAAAATGAAAGAATAACGGATCATGAAATTAGGATTGCCAAGCTTGAAGAAAATGATAAAACGCAGGATAAGAGAATCGAAATGCACGGAAAGCAGATTGATGAACAAAAGGAGTTAAGTAGAAGGCAAGACTTAAATATAGAGATTATAAAAAAAGATGTGTCAAACATCGATAGGACAACAAAAAAGACTGATGACAAGATAGACAAGCTATATATAGACAGGATATCAGACCACTACATCAAGCCTAATGAGAGGACTAAGAAGTACATCGACGATGCGGTTAAGGTTGTATTTGGGATAATTATTGCAGCCTTTGTTTACTTCCTTTTCCCTGGTCTTAGGTAGGAGGTGGAAAAATGCTTGATAAAAATAAGGTAGAAAAGTTTATTAAGGCGGCTATGGTATATGAGGGTGATTTATATTCACAAGCCAAGAGAATGGAAAAAGGGTACAGTGACTGCTCCTCTATCCCATACAAGGCTTTGAAGGATACTGGTATGCTTGATACATCACAAACTCAAAGGACAATATCCACTAAGTTTATGAGAGATGGCGACCCAAGAATGTATCAAATACCAATGGCAAAGCTAGAGAGAGGAGATCTCCTCTGGTGGCAGAAACCTGGTATCAACTATTACTATGGACACACTGGGATATATCTTGGAGATGGTAAGGTCCTAGAGGCTATCAAGCCAAGGGCTAAGATTACAAGTATCAAAAGGTTGCCTTGGCAGAGGGCTTACAGGATTAAGTCCTTGGAGTCTAGTGGCAAGGTCACACCACCTACTAAGCCTAAGGTAGAGCCTAAAGTTGGTCCTTATGTACCAATTATAGTTAGGGGTAAGACTGTCAAGGCTGCAATCCTAATCGACAATGTATCCTATATCACAGTCAAGGGCAAAAATGTATCTGTAAGAGACTTCTTTGAAACTCTTGGCATGACTGTAACTTGGAAGGATAGGAAAATTTATGTCGACTAGGAAGAAAAAGAAAGGCAAGGGACAGTACAGCAAGGCTCTTGTGACTATGATAATTTGCTTAAATATCGTATTTACAATAGCAGTATTTTTTGTCTTTGCAAGGACTGGAAGTGAGCCAAGTACACTGATAGCTACTTGGTTTTCTTTTACCACTGTGGAGCTTTGGTCTCTTGCAAGAATTAAGAAAAAGAAAATCGACAGAGAAATAAACGAGATAAAGTATGGAGGTAGTGATTATGACAGCCAATAACATTTTTTATGTAGTTTTGTCAATCGTGAGTGTTTTGGTAACAGGGGTACTTGTGCCAGTGCTTAAACAAAAGTATGGCAAGGAGAAAGTCCTTAGTATTATGGAGGCAGTGGATATAGCAGTTAAGGCTGCAGAGCAAATCTACAAGGAAACTGGTCAAGGAAATCTAAAAAAGCAGTATGTTTTGATGAGACTTAATGAGCAAGGTTTTAAAGTGACCGAAAAGGAACTTGATGACATGATTGAGGCAAGTGTCCTTGAGTTAAATCGATGGAAGATGGAAATTAGTAAATAAAATTATGAAATGAAACTTAGTATAAGATATAAGCCAAGATGTATCGACAGACCTTGGCTTATAAAAAGGGTTAATGGCAAGTATGGGCAACACGCCCACATGAAGTCCAAAAAGGACGCAGTTAAACTTAGAAATTTGTTGGATAAAAATTTGATGCCCTATAGTGATGACTTTAAAATTGCTGCAAAAAGACTTTTGACTGATAAAGAGTTTAAAAGGCTAGAAAATAGCAATTCAAAGACATATAAAGGTATTAAAAGAAATTAAAAAGGCTTATATGAGCCTTGTAGAGAGATGTTTTACAGAAAAATTTTTGTTTTTAATACTTTTAAGATAATTAGCCTGGGGATATAAATCCCTGGGCTTTTTTTATTGCAATAAAAAATGGGCAGAGTTAACTGCCCAGTAAAGTATGGTGAAAATTTTTGAATCGCCAAAATACTTTTACGCACCTAAATTATAACACAACTTATAAAAATATAAAATGGGCGGAAGTTAATCCGCCCAACAGAAAGTAAGAAAAAACCTAATTAAAGGAATTTTCCAAAGGCACACATAAGTTTAGAGCCACCCCCGCTATCGCAGGGAAAAGGACACTTAAACTGTGTGCCTACATCGATGTAAGACAAGTATATCACAATAATTTTAAAATGAATTAAAAAATTTTAAAATATTTTATAAAAATTGTTGACATTGTTCGACAAGTGCTATATAATATAATCAGAAAGTAAGAAGTAACCAAATTAAAAAAAAGGAGTTAAACCATGAAAAAGAAATTAAACCAAAACTTAACTAACGAACAAATCGAAAGACTAATCAACGCAGGAGCAAGCAGATGGACAAAGTACGAAAGAGACAGGCTCTATATTAAAAGGCTTGCAGATCTAATCGGATTAAGCTACACAAAGTACAACACAGGAAACATTTCAAGTGCAGAACTTAACGGTGAAACAATCTCAAACTCTGAATGTATAAGAATTTTAGCAGCTCTTGATAAAGCTTACATCGACCTTAAAACTAGCACAATCTACATCGATGGCAGAGACGATGCTGCAGAAGTTATAATTGCAGGCTTAGAAAATTATTTGGCATAAGAAAAAGGAGCTGATAACAGCTCCTCTTCTTTTAACGCTAGTGTCGTTAAATATTAACATTTTTCAATCCGCAGCCATTAAATGGCTGAAATACTAGCGTTATTGCATATAAATATGTTTCAATCCGCAATCAAAAATATCGTGCAACCGATTTCTTGATTGGACTTAATTATATAATGGGCGACAGACTTTGTCAATGATAAAAAAATTAAAAAAAAACTTGAAAAATTTTAAAATTATTGTTGACATTGTTCGACAACTGGGGTATAATAAATATAGAAAGTAAGGAAAGTAAGAAAATAAAAATTAAAGGAGAAACAAAAATGAAAAAGAATTTAAACGAAGTATTAACAATGGTAGCAGAAGAACAATGGCAAGAACTTTACAACAATCTAGGATGGACATACATGGAAGCAATCCTAAATCAAGACGGCTCAATCGAATACAGAATTGAAGATAACCTATCTGACGACGAAGAAGAAATAGTAGCAATCCTGCCATTAAAGCCAAGCTACTGGGCAGATACACTCACTGACTGGGATCTATACGACGAAGCAAACAACACAGTAAATACTGATGCAGACCAAGAAAAAATAAATGAATTTATCGAAGAAGTTTTAAAAGACGCTTTTGTAGAAAGATAAGGAGAACTTATGGCAAACTTAACAAAAAATAACAGAATAGCAATAAGGGTGGATGACCTCGTAAAAGAGGTTATCCAAGCTCAAGCAAAAAAGGAAAATCGTAGCATGAGTAACCTTATAGAAAATCTTATACTTTATACTTATGCAGACGAGATTGAGAAATTGAGAAAAGAAAAGGGCATAAAATGAAAAGCGTTGAATTTGTAAAAATTATAAAAGGTAATGGTTATACCACAAAAATTGAAATTGATGAGAACCAAAAAATATACGATAGCATATACTGTACAACTTACATTGGGACGCAAAAAATCGAAAAATGCACAATTAGAAGTTTGAGTGACAGGATAGAAGTACGATTTAACAACGTTACAGATGTAGACTGCATAGGTCAAAAAGTGGTAGGCATTTATGTTTTTGACCCTGACGCAAGAGAAGAACTTGATGAAGTTATAAAAAAGATGAGATCTATAAAAGATTACCAAGACCAGTATGTCCTTGATGACAAGGAAAAAGCAATCCTTGACGCTGATACAATCGAGTTTGGCTACGACCCATACGAGATGAGGGTAAAATTAACATCAACTCCAGTAGTGGCTTACATCAAAAAATATTTTGAAAGCCATGACCACCTTGATTTTAAATTGGATCACTACGAATTAACTAACAGAGTGAGAAGAAGTGAGGACTTAAGAGCCTACACTATTAAAAATGGCAAGCCATCTGGTTTTTATACAATTGCCGATATCCCTGCAGAACTTTTTGAAAAAGTTGTAATCTTTGAACTGGAGAAATTTTTAAAAGAAATCGAAGATGAGAAAAAAGCTGAGGAAGAAAAAGACATAAAACGAGAAGAAAAAATAAAAGCACTTGCGCAAAAGGCAAAAGAAACTGGTGAAAAGCAAGTATTATCTCATTATTTTGTTGAGTGCACAGACGACGAAGAGGACTGCGACTTAGATCTCGTTGAAATCTTAGTAGATGAGGACGGAAAAACATCAAAAAGAATTACTCATACTTATTAAAAAATTTTTTGAAAAAACTTTTAAAATAATGTTGACAATGTTCGACAAGTGGGCTATAATGTAATCAGAAAGTAAGAGATAGCACTAAATGTATTAAAGGAGATTAAAAAAAATGAAAAAGAATTTATTAAACTACGAAAACCTAATGAATGTAAACTACGACGGAGATAATGAAATTTACGAACTTGAATTTCAAACTGATGGTAAATCCTATTTTATATGCGTAAATGCAGCCGACCACGAAGCAGCAGCAATTGATGAAGATTATTTTGACAATAAAAAATTAGTTGAAGAAATCATAGAAACAACTGACGAAGAAGAAATTGAAGAAAATTAAATAAAAAAAATAAGCCCTGCTTGATGCGGGGCTTTTATTTTTTGTGACTTTAGTCAGTTGAGCACGCAACGCGTGCGAAACAAAAAACTACCCGCTATGCGGGTAGGCAACCATAGGTTATACCAAAAAATCACCTTCGTATTATAATAGAGTTGTTCAGACCTAAAATAATAAGAGGTGATTAATATGGCACAAAAGGCAAATTCATTATCACACACAAAATGGATGTGTAAATATCATATTGTCTTTACACCAAAGTATAGACGAAAAATAGTATTTAATCAATACCGAGATAGTTTGGGAGAAATATTTAGGACATTATGCAAATACAAAGGAGTAGAAATAATAGAAGGACATTTAATGCCAGATCATGTGCATATGTTAGTTAGTATTCCCCCAAAAATATCAGTGTCAAGTTTCATGGGATACTTGAAAGGAAAAAGTGCACTAATGATGTTTGACAAGCATGCAAACCTAAAATACAAATTTGGAAATAGACATTTTTGGGCAGAGGGATATTATGTAAGTACGGTAGGATTAAATGAACAAACAATAGCAAAGTATATAAGAGAGCAAGAGCAACACGACATAGCAATGGATAAATTGAGTGTAAAAGAATACGAAGATCCATTCAAAAGAAGATGAATGAAGCCCTTTCAGGGCTAGCTAAAGAGGCAAAAACAATAAGGTTTGAACAAAGTGAAAACCAGCGCCTTGAGACGCTGGTTGGTATCACTCGGGCTTATAGCCCGTGATCAAACCACCCGTTTGACGGGTGGTTATGATTATGTAATTTACTCTCCCAGTGTTACTCGGTCAAATCTCGTCAAAAATCGTCAAAAATAAATGGTATTTTTTGATATTATTTGGATTTTTAATTTTTAAAAATATTGATATTTATGGCTAAATACTCTAATATATAGCTTGTATGATAATTTTTTGGTATGTGGGGGTTAAAAGGTGACTTATGTACAAAAATACTTTTCTAGTAAGTACTCTTGATGTTGATTCTAGACTTGATAAATTTTTAGATCAAAAACTTGAAATAAATAGATCGCAAATAAAAAAACATATTGAATCGGGAAATATTTTATTAAATGGAAAAATCGTAAAGGCAGGATATAGTTTAAGGGAAGGGGACACTATTACAGTTTCCTTTGAAGATGAGGAAAAACTTCTTCCAGAAAATATTGATTTTGACATAATTTATGAGGACGAATATCTTGCTGTAATATCAAAGCCCCAGGACTTAGTAGTACATCCAGGTGCAGGAAATAAAAGTGGAACTCTTGTTAATGGTTTACTTTATAAATTTAAAAATCTATCTAACCCAATAGATGAAGATAGACCTGGCATCGTACATAGGCTTGATAAGGATACATCTGGTCTTATGATTATTGCAAAAAATGATGAGGCTTATTATAAACTGGTAGATATGTTTAAAAATCGAGAAATCGAAAAACATTATTTGGCAATAGTCCATGGTAATATCTATGAGGACTTTGATGTTGATGCACCCATTGGAAGAGATCCCAATAATCGAATTAAAATGAAAGTTGTTGAAGAAAATTCTAAGCATGCCTCTACAAGCTTTCATGTTGTAAAAAACTTTGATAAATTTACTCTCTTAGATGTAACACTACACACTGGTAGAACTCATCAGATTAGAGTGCATTTATCCTATGTAAATCATCCAGTTGTTGGCGATGAGACCTATGGCATAAAAAATAAATATAAAATTAATAAGCAGCTTTTACACGCTTATAAACTTAAATTTATTCACCCACTTACAGGTGAAGAACTTGAAATTGTTGATGAATTTCCAAAGAGATTCAATGATTTTATGGCTATCTTTAGCAAGGAGAAATAATTTGAATAAATATGATGTAATAATAGTTGGTTCAGGCGCAAGTGGCGTCTTTGCCTCTTACGAATTTAAAAAGTTAAATTCAGATTTAAAGGTACTGGTAATAGACAAGGGCAATACAATTTATAAAAGACAGTGTCCAATAAAAACTGGACAAGTTGAAAGCTGTATTGGCTGTAAACCTTGCAATATCATGAATGGTTATGGTGGAGCAGGTACTTTATCTGATGGAAAATATAATATTACAACAAATTTTGGCGGACAAATGCATGACTACCTTGGAAAAGAAGAGTCAATTGAACTAATGGAATATGTTGACTCCGTTCTATGCAAATTTGACGGCGGAAATTCAAAACTTTATGAGACAAGTGCATCAAATTTAAAAACTCTTGCCTTAAAACATGACTTACACTTGCTAGATGCCAAGGTTAGACATTTTGGCACAGATAGAAATGTGAAAATCCTAGAAAAAATTTATGAGTGGACTAAGGATAAAGTTGAAATAATTTTTAACACCACAATAGTTGATGTTGAAAAAAATGAAAATTTTAAACTTACTACTGACAAGGGTGAAACTTTTTACTGTGACAAATTAGTTCTTGCTTCAGGAAGAAGTGGCTCTAAATGGATTTCAGAAGTTTGCAAAAAATTTAATATTAATTTATTTTCAAACCAAGTGGATATTGGTGTCAGGGTTGAACTACCTGCAGAGGTTTTTAAACACATAACAGATGCAGTCTATGAGTCAAAGATAGTTTATCAAACTAAGGGCTACAACGACCTTGTAAGGACTTTTTGCATGAATCCTTATGGACAAGTAGTAGCTGAAAATACTAACGGCATTATAACTGTAAATGGGCATTCTTATGCTGACCCTAAGCTTCAATCAGAAAACACAAACTTTGCTCTTTTAGTTAGCAATACTTTTACAGAACCCTTTAAGGATTCCAACGAATATGGCGAATCAATAGCAAAACTTAGCAATATGCTTGGAGGAGGAGTTCTATTACAAAGATTTGGAGATTTGGTTAAGGGAAGAAGATCTGATAAAAGAAGAATGCTTAAATGCTTTACTGAGCCAACTTTAAAGGCAACTCCAGGTGATTTGTCCCTTGTAATTCCTAAAAGGCAACTGGACTCAATTATAGAAATGATTTACGCCTTAGATAAAATTGCACCAGGAACTGCAAATGACGATACACTTTTATATGGAGTTGAAGTTAAATTTTATAATTCAAGAGTTGAAACTGATTCAAATTTTGAAACTTCAGTGGACGGTCTCTTTGTAGTTGGCGATGGTGGAGGTGCCACTCATTCACTTTCACAAGCCTCTGCTTGCGGAGTCTATGTTGCTAGATATTTAAATAGTATTATGTCTTAAGAGTATGTGTAAGCATACTCTTTTCTTGATAAATAGGCTGTTTTTCAGTTATAATATAAAGATACGAAATGAGGATGTAAATGGAAAATAAAGAACTAATTAACGATATAAATAACAATGTAAATGAGTACATTAGAGATATAAAAGAAAATATTGATGAAAAGAAAGCCCTTGTCATTACTCATGGCTGCCAAATGAATGAGCACGATTCTGAAAAAATAACTTGGCTCCTTGAAAAAATGGGCTACAGCTTTGTAAAAGAAGTTGATGATGCTGATCTAATAATTTTAAATACTTGCTCAGTAAGACATTCTGCAGAGGATAAGGTCTACGGTCAACTTGGAAATTTAAAAAATTTAAAGTCTAAGAAAAAAAATATAAAAGTTGCAGTTTGCGGCTGCATGATGCAAAGAGAAGAGTCAAGAAATTATGTTGTAGAAAAATTTCCAAATGTGGATATTATTTTTGGAACAAATAATATTTGGAAACTGCCAGAGCTCTTAAAGTCATCCTATGAAGGCAAAAAACTTGCCATTGATATAGAAGAAAATCCACTTAGCATAGATAATACTCTAGGCGCAAATAGACTTTATAATTTTAAATCCTATGTGAATATTATGTATGGCTGCAACAATTTCTGTTCCTATTGCATAGTTCCTTACACAAGGGGAAGAGAAACGAGCAGAAGACCTCATGATATAATTAGAGAAATTGAAGAGCTTGCAAAAAATGGAACTAAGGAAGTGACTCTCCTTGGTCAAAATGTAAATTCTTATGGAAAAACTTTTGACGATAAATATTCTTTTGCAAATCTTCTTGAAGAAATTAATGACATAAAGGGAATAGAGAGAATTAGGTTTATGACATCACATCCAAAGGATATTTCCGATGAATTAATTTATTCCTTTAAAAATTTAGATAAACTTTGCAATTTCTTACACCTTCCAGTTCAAGCTGGTTCATCAAGAGTTCTTAAGATGATGAACAGAAAATACACAAAGGAAGATTATCTAAGAAAGATAGATAAGGTAAAAAGTGTTAATCCAAACATGGCCCTTTCCACAGACATAATGGTTGGTTTTCCAGGTGAAAGTGAAGAAGATTTTCTTGACACCTTAGATTTAGTTAAAAAAGTTGAATACGACACAGCCTTTACTTTTATTTATTCCATGAGGGAAAATACTCCTGCTGCAAGAATGGAACAAGTTCCTGATAAGGTTAAACATGAGAGGTTTGAGAGACTTTTAGATATTTTATATCCAATTCAAGAAAAGAAAAATAAAGCTTTTATTGGAAAAGATGTAGATGTACTTGTTGAAGATTTCTCAAAAAAGGACGATTCCAATGTAAGTGGAAGAACTGATGAATTTAAACTAATAAATTTCAAGGGCAATAAAATCGATATTGGAAAAATTCTAAAAGTTAGGGTAACAGAAGCAAATAGTTTTTCTCTAGTAGGTGAAAAAAATGAATCGTGAAAAATTAACTCCTATGATGCAGCAATATCTTGCTGTAAAGGATGAGAATCCTGATGCAATTTTATTTTTTAGGCTTGGCGATTTCTATGAAATGTTCTTTGACGATGCCCTTCTTGCATCAAGAGAACTTGAAATAACTCTCACAAAAAGAGATGCAGGTCTTGAAGAAAAGGCTCCTATGTGTGGAGTTCCATATCATGTGGCATCAGGATATATTTCAAAATTAATAAATAAGGGCTATAAGGTTGCCATTTGCGACCAAATGGAAGACCCAAAATTTGCCAAGGGCATAGTTAAAAGAGAAGTAACTCAAATTATTACCCCGGGAACCTTTACGGACACTGAATATTTAAAGAGTGACTTGAACAATTACCTTCTTTCAATTTTTATTCACGGTTATTCTTTAAATTTAACATACTCAGATTATTCAACTGGAGAAATTTATTTTACAGAAAAAACTTTTTTGTCAAAGTCCGAATTGTATAATTTCTTACAAGATGAAATTGACAGAATTAGTCCCAATGAAATTTTATTAAATGATGAAGTTACTTCAAAGTTTAAGGAGAAAATAAAAAGAGATAATATTTTTCTAAATCCTTATCTTTCAGATAATTTAAGGGAAATCAATTTATTTAAAGATCTTGGAGAATATTTTAGTGAAAACTTTAAAGAAAATTTAAAAAATTTTTTATCAACAAATAATATTTCTGATTACACATCACTAAAAAAGATATTACAGTACTTGGTAGTTACTCAAAAAATAAATTTAAAGCACATAAATAATATTAAACTCTATAATAATTTTGATTATTTAATCTTAGACGAAAGCTCAAAGAGAACACTTGAAGTTGTTAAAGGACTTAATACTTTTAGCAAAAAGGGTTCCCTATTAGATGTACTGGACAAGTGCAGCACCTCTATGGGTTCTCGTAAGTTAAAAAAATGGGTGGAAAGTCCACTGGTAAATTTAAATAAAATTTATGAGAGACAAAATTTAATAGAAGCCTTTACGAGAGACTTACTTCTTCAAGACAAATTGGAAAAAATCTTAAAGGAAGTTTATGACATTGAAAGGCTTGTAGTAAAAATTTCCAATGGAAGTGTAAATCCTCGTGAAGTTTATTCTCTTAAGAATACAATTGTAAATTCTAAGAAAATAAAAGAAATTTTAGAAATTTACAAGAATGATTATTTAAATTCTTTGGCAAGAGAATTTATAGATTTAAGTGATATTTACGAAAAAATAGATGCCCTTTTAATTGAAAATCCACCAGTTGTAATCGAAGAAAACAGGATAATTAAAGAAGGATATTCTGAGGACTTAGATGAGCTCTTTAAAATAGCCACAGAAGGCAAGAACTGGTTACTGGATTTTGAAAACAAAGAAAGAGAAAGAACTGGTATCAAAAAATTAAAGGTTAAACACAATAAAATTCTTGGATATTTTATTGAAGTTACTAAATCTTTTTTAGATGAAGTTCCAGATGATTACATTAGAAAACAAACCCTAGTTGGCTCAGAAAGATTTTTCTCTGTGGAATTAAAGGACATGGAAGGAAAGCTCCTTGGCTCTAAAGAGAGAGCATTGACATTACAAGCTGAAATATATAATGGTTTAAAGGACTATATAGCAGGAGAAATTTATAGGATACAAATTTTAGCAGACAAACTTTCGAATTTAGACTCAATTTTGTCTCTGGCAAAAGTTTCTAATTTAAACAATTATGTAAGACCAGACTTTAACCAAGAAGGCTTTATTGAAATAAAAAATGGACGACATCCAATAGTGGAAACTTACATGAAGGATGAATTTTTCGTTCCAAATGATACTTTTATTGACACTGATAAGCATATGATCCACATAATCACTGGTCCAAATATGGCAGGTAAGTCCACCTATATGAGACAAGTTGCCCTAATAACTATTATGGCTCATATAGGATCCTTTGTGCCTTGTGGCAGTGCTAATATTTCACTTGTAGATAGAATATTTACGAGAATTGGTGCAAGTGACAATCTTTCCAAGGGTCAATCTACCTTTATGGTTGAGATGCAAGAAGTTGCCGATATTATTGACAACGCAACGGCAAAATCCTTACTTATTTTAGATGAAGTGGGCAGGGGAACTAGCACCTTTGATGGACTTGCCATTGCAAATGCTATAATTGAATACATTGCAGAAAATATTAAAGCCAAGACTCTTTTTGCAACCCACTACCACGAACTTGTTCACCTTGAAGAAAAGTATGATTCAGTAGAAAATTTAACGATTGCAGTTGATAGGCAAGATGACGAAATAATTTTCTTGAGAAAAATTATAAAGGGTTTTACGAATAATTCCTATGGCATTGATGTTGCAAAGCTTGCTGGTATTGATGATACTATAATTAATAGAGCCAAAGAAGTATTATATGTAATAGAAAAGGAAAATGAAGATATAAGCATTGACTTAAATAAGGAATATATTAGAGAAGAAAACCATAATCCAGAAATAATGAACTTTATAGACAAGTTAAAGGAAATTAATATTCTAGAAATAAGCCCCATGGAAGCTTTTAATTTGTTAAATGAAATTGTAAATAAATCTAAGGAGTTACAATGATTAGACTTTTAGATGAAGCAACTATTTCAAAAATAGCTGCAGGAGAAATAATAGAAAACTCTGCCTCTATAGTAAAGGAATTAGTTGAAAATTCCATTGATGCAGGTGCAGATGACATTCTCGTTGAAATAAGAGGGGAGAGCACTGACTATATAAAGGTGTCAGACAATGGCTCTGGTTTTTCTGAAGAGGACCTTGAAGTTGCCTTTCTTCGCCACTCCACATCAAAGCTAGAGAAAATTGAAGACCTAGAGAAAATAAGGACACTAGGTTTTCGTGGAGAAGCTCTTGCAAGCATTTCAAATATTTCAAAAATCAAACTTATGACCAAGAGGGAAGAGGACCTTGCAGGTAACTCTCTCTTAATTGAAAATGGAAAAATTATAAAGAAAAATAAGGTTGGAATGCCAAAGGGAACGACCTTTGTCATAAGTGATGTCTTTTATAACACTCCAGTTAGAAAAAAATTTTTGCGAAAAGATTTAACTGAGATAAATAATATAATTGACATTGTGCAAAAAATTGCCCTAAGTAACAATAATATTAAATTTACCTTAATTAGGGATGGAAAAATTATTTTAAATACAGGAAGCGACAAGGATCCCATTAACAGAATTTTTAGTATTTTAGGTTCAGAAATTGCATCTTCTTTAAATGAAGGGTCTTTTGAATCTGAAAATTATAAGATTAAGGGATTTTTCTCAGACAACAAACTCTTTAGGTCAAATAGAGACAGTCAGTATATTTTTGTAAATGGCAGATTTATAAGAAACATCAACATATCAAGGGCAGTGGAAAAAAATTATCACTCATTAATTCCACTAAATAGGTATCCTGTCTTTGTATTATACCTTGACATTGACCCAAGGCTAATTGATGTAAATATTCATCCAAAGAAAAATGAAATAAAAATTTCCAACGAAAATATTTTATCTGCCCTTTTGTCTGAACTTGTGGAAGAAGTAATTTTTCCAAATAGAAGCATTAGAGAAATTGAAATAGAAGATAAAAAGGAAAATGTAAGTGTCTTTGACATATTTGAAGAAGATGAAAGTAATGACTTTGAAGAACAAAAAAAAGATACAAATTTAAAGAGTCTTTGGGATATAGAAAAGGAAACAAGTGAAGATTCTTTAAAGAAGACCTTTAATGAAGATGCTGTTTTATATAAATACAGCTTAAAAGAAGATATAAATTCAGAAGAAAAATTTTTCACTGAAGAACATGAAGAAGACAACTTTTTATTTAATAGTGAAAAAAGTCATATAGATGAAAAACTTTTAAATACAAGAATAGCAGGAGTTCTCTTTAAGACTTATATAATCTTAGAAAATCAAAGAGAGGGCATTACTTTTCTAGTAGACCAACACGCTGCCCACGAAAGAGTAAATTACGAGAAATTTTTGCACATGTATTTAAAGAGTGAAATTACTTCACAAATTTTACTAAAGCCAGAAATAATTGAGCTAAATCAAATTGAATACGATAAAATTTTAAATTATTTAGACTTATTTACAAGGCTTGGCTTTAAAATCGAAGACTTTGGCGACAAGTCGGTAGTATTAAGAGAAGTCCCAATGATTTTTGGCTTACCAACCTATGTGAATTTTATTAGGGATATTATTGATTCTCTGGACAAGGAAATTTCTTCTAACTATGAGGCTGATTTATATAAAATAATGAAAAAGGCCTGCAAGGCATCAGTTAAGGCTGGAGATGACTTATCAGATATGGAAATCGAGTCACTTATTAGGGACTTAAAAAATTGTGAAAATCCCTATACTTGTCCTCATGGCAGACCTACTGTTGTTGAAGTATCAAAACACACTATATCAAAATTATTTTTGAGGGAATAAATGGAAAATTTAGTTATAATAACAGGACCAACGGGAATAGGGAAGACTGAACTTTCTCTTGAACTCGCAAAAAAATATAAGGGCGAGATCATTTCCAGTGACTCCATGCAAATTTATAAAAAATTAAATATTGGCACTGCAAAAATTGACTTAAATAAAACAAGTATCCCTCATCATATGGTTGATATAATAGAGCCTTCTGATAATTTTACTGTTGCTGATTTTAAAAATTCTGCAAAAAAAATTATTACTGATATAAATAATAGAGGCGGACTTCCTTTTTTAGTTGGAGGAACGGGCCTTTACATCAATTCTCTTGTCTATAACTTAGATTTTACAGAGACTGAGCCAGACTATGAATATAGAGATGAACTTAGAGAGATCCTAGAGGAAGAGGGAAGTGAATTTTTATACGAAAAACTGCAAGATCAAGATAGGGATATGGCAGAAAAAATTCACAAAAACAACGGTCAGAGAATTATAAGAGCCTTGGAGATTTTAAAAAGTGGCAATAAAAAGGGCGACAATTTTCGAGAAGAAAATAAGGACTACAATTTAATTTACATTGGATTTAACATGGATAGGGCTAAACTCTATGAAAAGATTAACCAAAGAGTAGATAAAATGATTGACTTAGGTCTTGTAGATGAAGTGAAAAATCTTTTAGATGAAGGACTAGACAAAAACTCTCAATCACTTAAGGCTATTGGCTACAAGGAAGTGATTTCTTATTTAGATGGTGAGATAGATTTTGACGAAATGGTTGATTTAATTAAAAAAAATTCACGACACTATGCCAAGAGACAGCTTACTTGGTTTAGAAGAGATAAAAGAATAAAGTGGTTTGACAGAGAATCAGACACATTACTTTCTGATATAGAAAATTATATTGACAGTAAATTAATTTAGGAGAAAAGATGACAATATACGATAAATTATTTGAAGAAGAATATAATATTGATAAAAAAATAATTGATTTTGTAAATAAAAATGAAGAAAAATTAAAAGATAGATTTCAAGAATTTAGTGACATTGCACAGTATAATCAAGTTAAAATTTTAAAGGCCATGCAAGAAGAAGGTTTAAAATCTACAGATTTTAACTGGACTACAGGCTATGGCTATGGAGATATTGGAAGAGACAAGGTAGAAAGCATTTACACTAGAATTTTTAGGACAGAGGATAGCCTTGTGAGATCAAACATTGTATCAGGAACTCATGCAATAACACTTGCAATTAAATCTGTCTTAAAACCAGGAGATCACTTCTTATCTGTTACTTCTACGCCCTATGATACGTTGCAAAAAGTAATTGGATTAAGGGGAGACAGCCCTGACTCTTTAATAAAAACTGGATATGAATACTCTGAAGTGCCCCTAATAGATAATAAAATTGATGTAAAGAGCATCAAAAATTATATTAAAAAAAACACTTCTCTTGTTATTATGCAAAGGTCAACGGGCTATTCAAATCGGAGGGCCTTTACAATTTCTGAACTAAAAGAAGCAATTGATGAAGTGAAGAGGATAAATAAAAATATAAAAATTTTTGTGGACAATTGCTATGGAGAATTTACAGAACTTATTGAACCAAGTGAGCTTGGAATAGACATTATGGCAGGTTCACTTATAAAAAATCCTGGAGGAGGAATTTCCTACACGGGCGGCTATGTAGTAGGCAAGTCTGAACTTGTAGAAAGGGCAGCAAATATACTTACTGCACCTGGAATAGGAAAGGACTGCGGACTAACCTTTGGCATGACAAGACAAATCCTTCAAGGACTTTTTATGTCACCAAAAATTGTTGAAGATGCAATAAAGGGTGCTATGCTTTTTTCAAAATGTTTTGAAGAATTGGGCTTTAAAACTATTCCATCAAGTGATGACCCAAGAAGCGATATTGTCACAGCAATTGAACTAAAAAAACCTGAAATTTTAGAAACATTTTGCAAATACATTCAATTTTCTTCTCCAGTTGACTCAGAATTCACTCCTATGCCTTGGGACATGCCAGGATATGATGATAAGGTAATAATGGCAGCAGGGGACTTTATAGAAGGCTCATCCATAGAACTTTCAGCAGATGGACCAATGAGAGAGCCTTATTATGTCTATTTTCAAGGAGGACTCTCTTACTATCATATTAAATTTGCATTGATACATCTCTTAAATGCACTTGATAAGGAAAATTTAATCAGGATTTAAGATAATTAATATAATTTTTTTTGAAATAAAATAGGGATGTTTATACACATCCCTATAAAAAACTTATTATTTCTTTGTAAATAAAGTTTAAGATAAACACCCTTACTATCTATTAACAGTAAGGGTATTTTTTAGTTCATTTTTCTGTAAAGTCCAACAATTTTTCCCAATATATCGACTTTGTCAAAGTAGAAAGGTTCCATATTATCATTCTCAGGTTGAAGTCTATACCTGTCCTTTTCTTTGTAGAAAGTTTTTATAGTTGCTTCATCTTCTATTAAGGCTAAAACTTTTTCTCCATTTCTAGCAGAATTTGTCTTCTCTATAATTACATAGTCTCCGTCATAAATTCCTGCATTAATCATACTTTCTCCCTTAACTTTTAAAATAAAAAGCTCTTTGTTTGAAACAAAATCAACAGGGAGGGGCATAGTATCTTCAATATTCTGAACGGCTAAAATAGGAGCACCAGCTGTAACTCTGCCAACAATTGGCACATCTACAGTTTTCTTTTTAAGCATTAATATGTCGTCATCTTGGGGAACAATTTCAAGAGCTCTAGTTTTTGAAGCATCTTTTCTAATATAATTTGTAGATTCTAATTTTTCAAGGGCATAGTAAACAGTTGAAGTTGACTTAATATTACAACCTGCACATATTTCACGAACAGTAGGTGGGTAGGACTTAGATTCAATAAATCTTTTAATAAAAAACAAAATTTCAAGGTCTCTTTGGTTTAAATCTTCGTACATGGGTTTACCTCCTAATTTTTCTACATTAATAATATCATACTTAAACAAGTATTTCAAACGATAGTTTAAATAATTGTATTATTTCCTTGACATAATAGAACTTTAGTTGTAACATATGTTTAGAACTTATATTTGATACAACCGTTCATTACAAATGTTTAAACTTTATTCGAACAAATTTACATGAGGTGATTTTATGAAGAGAATTATTATTAATAAGCCAAAAGTTTTTTTATTTTTATTTATTATTTTTATGTTTAATTCTGGATTAATCATTAAAAAAGATGAAACTATAAATCTTATGAGAGAGGAAGAAGCTATAATAGATGTTTACACTGTAAAAAAGGGTGATACTTTGTGGTCGATTTCAAATAATTATGAATATAAGAATAAGATGAAATTTATTAATGATGTGGAAAAGTTAAATAATATTTCACCCTACGAGATTAAACCTGGTTATAAATTAGCTATACCAATATATGAAAACAAATAGATAAGGTTCATGCACACGCTTTTATTTGACTTATCCTTTTAAAAGATATACAATTATTTTAAGGCTTATGCCTAAAAATGATTTTAAAATTTGAAACATGAAAACTAAATAGGAGGTGTGTATGAATGGATTTTAATACTTTAATTATTGTCGTTATTATCGGTATTATTGGCCTGGCTGTTGGCTATGCTATTCGAAAATATATTTCTGAAGGTAAACTCAAAAATGCTGAAGAATTATCAAAAAAGATGATTTACGATGCTGAAAATCAAGCTCAAACTCAAAAGAAAGTTTTGCTCGTCGAAGCTAAAGAAGAGATTCAAAAACTAAGATCTGAGCAAGAAAAGGAAGCAAAAATTAGAAGAGCTGAAATCAAAGAAATGGAAGACCGTGTTATCTCTAAGGAAAAGCTTTTAGATAAAAAGTCTGCTCAAGTTGAACATAAGGACGAAAAACTTACTAAGAAATTAGAGGGTCTTAGAGAAAAGGAAGACCAAGTTGACGAACTTATTAAAAAGAGAGAAGAGGAACTTCAAAAAGTTGCTTGTCTTACCAAAGATGAAGGCAAAGAGATTTTGCTCAATGAATTGAAAAAAGAAATTACTAATGAATCAGCACTTATTATTAAAGAAAATGAAAATAGAATTAAAGAAGAATCCGGGAAATATGCAAGAAATGTAATTGCACAAGCTATTCAAAGATGTGCCGCTGACCAAGTTGCAGAATCTACTGTTGCTGTTGTAAATCTTCCAAATGATGAAATGAAGGGAAGAATTATAGGCAGGGAAGGTAGAAATATTAGGGCTATTGAATCAATAACTGGAGTAGATTTAATTATCGACGATACTCCTGAAGCTGTTGTGTTATCCTGCTTTGACCCTATAAGAAGGGAGATTGCAAGAGTAGCTTTAGAAAAACTTGTAAATGACGGTAGAATTCATCCGACTAAGATTGAAGAAACTGTTGAAAAGGCTAAAAATGAAGTTGAAACTATTATTAAGGAATCAGGTGAACAAGCAGCTTATGATGCTGGAGTTCACGGACTTCATCCAGAAATTATTAAATATTTAGGTAGACTAAAATATAGAACTAGTTATGGACAAAATAACCTTAAACATTCAGTTGAAGTTGCTGAAATTGCTGGAATATTAGCTGGAGAAATTGGTGCAGATGTTAAGCTTGCCAAGAGAGGCGGACTACTACACGATTTAGGTAAATCAGTTGATAGAAACCTTGATGCTCCACATGTTGACATTGGAGTGGAAATTGCAAGAAAATATCACGAATCTGAATTTGTAATCAACGCAATCCAGTCACATCATGGCGATGTCGAACCAAATTGTGTTGAATCAGTTTTAGTTCAAGCGGCTGATGCTATTTCCGCAGCAAGACCTGGGGCGAGACGCGAAACTGTTGAATCTTATATTCAAAGGCTTGAAAAACTTGAAGAAATTGCCAATGAATTTGATGGTATTGAAAAGTCTTACGCTGTTCAAGCTGGTCGTGAAATTCGTATAATAGTAAAACCCGAAAAAATATCTGAAGCAGAAATTACTATTACTGCTAGAGATATTGTTAAGAGAATAGAGGCTGAGCTAGATTTCCCTGGACAAATTAAAGTTAATGTTATAAGAGAAACTAGAGCAGTTGAATACGCTAAATAATTAAGAACCTGACTTGTGTCAGGTTTTTATTTTTGTAAGAGGTGATAGATTGATAAGTTCAAATTTAGTTGATGATTTCTTAGATTATATGAAGTCAACTAAGGGGTCTTCTGATAACACAGTTAAAGAATATTACTACGATTTAAGAGTCTTTGCTAGATTTATTAAAAGAAGAAAAAACTTAGTGGATGATTCTATTGATTTTAATGACATTCCCATTGAAGATATAAGTCCAGAAGTGTTAGAAAGTGTTACTAAACAGGATATTTACGCCTATAATGCCTTTTTAGAGAGGGAAAGAAAGATTTCCAATAGATCGAAATTTAGAAAAATTTCATCAGTTAGAAGCTTTTATAATTATTTATATGCTAAAATTGAAGTAATTAAGAAAAACCCAATTATTGATATAGATATGCCAAAGGTTGAAAAAACTCTCCCTGTCTATCTAACTTTAGACCAAAGTTTAAACCTTTTAAAGACAATTGAGAAGGCTAAAATGAAGCCAGTTTATAAAAAAAGAGATTATGCTATAGTAACCTTGTTTTTAAACTGTGGCATGAGGCTTTCAGAGCTTGCTGGTATAAATATTTCTCATTTACAAGATGATAATACATTAAAGGTCATTGGCAAAGGCAATAAAGAGAGAACTATCTATCTAAACGAGGCTTCTGTATATGCTGTTAATGAATATTTAAAGCTTCGTCCTCAAATAAAAGATGACGCCTTATTTTTGTCCATGAGAGAGCAGAGAATGAGCAACAGGTCAATTCAGCACATGATTGAAAAACACATGAAAAACTCTGGACTTGATACAAACAAATACTCTGTCCACAAACTCAGACATACAGCTGCAACACTGCTTTATCAATATGGCAATGCTGACATAAGGTCTTTACAAGAGATATTGGGACACGAATCTGTTAATACTACGGAAATTTACACTCACGTTAATAAAAAATCCCTAAAAAAAATGGTAGAATCAAATCCTCTTGCAAAAGTAAAAGAAGAGGATTAAAATTTAAAAAACCTATAATAAAGGAGAAATTATGAAGAAATTTAAAAAACTTGCAATTGTTGGAATAATGTCTATGGTATTAAGTACATCTGTTTTTGCAGCTGGAAAATTGCCAAAGGATGCCCTTGATAAAAATGTAAATATTTATATCAACAACAATCTACAAAATATACCAGAAGACATGGGTAGGGCATACCTCGACAAAAACACTAATAGAGTAATGGTGCCTATTAGATATATATCTGAAAATTTAGGCGCTCAAATCAATTTTTATCAAAGAAAGGAAACTAATACTAGTGGAATTTTAATTGGTGCCATAGATGTCCTTGTAGAGCTTGATATTAATTCAACTAAGGCAAAACTAAACTTAGGAGGAGAAGATTCAGTTGTAAACTTAGATTCTCCAGCAATTTTATATGATGGAAGGACTTATGTGCCTATAAGATTTATTTCTGAAACTTTAGGTCTTAATGTTGATTGGAAAGATGATTCAGTTTATATTTCTGGTAAATTTAAAACTAAGGGAAAGAGATATAATTATGAAGAAGATAATAAGGAAGAAGAAATAAAGAAGGACAATAATAGTGATAAATATTTAGATCAATTTAATATTCCAAGAGAAAAAGTTCAAGAAGGAAAAGAATCAAATTCTATTTTCCAATAATTTTTAGTTAATTTATATGATATTTTAAAATAAAAGGCAAAGTTAATTTGTTTAAATCTTTAAAATATCAATTTTCTATATTAAAAGTTTTATTGGTATGATAGGGTATTGGAAAATATTTGAATTAAGAGAGACGAAAATAGTCACAAAATAATAATTTTGTGACTATTTTTTATGTTTTTCATTTAAATTAGCTTAAAATTAGTTCTTTTATAAGTTCTCACATATTGGTAATTAATCAATGATTGTAGAACTTCTTATATAAAATTTTAAAAAAATTTTTACCTTATTATTTTTTATTTAAATTTTTATTTTTCTTAAATCAATTTGTAATTTGGATTGCTCTTTTTATTTTTTTTTATTATTCACACAAATTGATATTATTTTAAATAGTTTTTAATAACAATCATCATATAATATTATCCTGGTTAGATTAATTAATTACTTTTAATTGCTTTAAGCTCAAAAAACTTAATCATATTAATAATTCTAATTTTTTTATCAAATTATTATTTTAACTCAATCATCTTATTTCTATGCCAGCTATAAAAATTTGTTTATATCAAAATCTAAATTGTTAATTATTTTGACAATTTCTATTAATTTATAATGTACATCCGTTCTGAACATATATTTGTATATACATTTTATTCTGTAACTATACTCCATCAAATAAATTCATAAAATATGTTATAATTATTTTCAGGTGATAAAATGTCATTAGATGGAACAGTAGTAAAAAACTTAGTTTATGAAATAAATAATCGGGTTATTGATGGAAGAATCGATAAAATATACCAGAATAACAATGATCTTTTGATTAATATAAGAGCTAAAGGTCAAAGAGAAAGACTCTTTATATCCATTTCTGGAAGCCCCAGAATGTATTTTAGTGATGAAATCTTCGACAGTCCACAAAATCCTCCAGCCTTTTGCATGCTTTTAAGAAAACATCTTGAAAACAATCAGATTCTTGAAGTAAGTCAATATAAAATGGATAGAATTATAAAAATTCTCGTTAAATCTCGCGATGAGCTTGGCGAATATAGCAAGAAAGCTCTTATAATTGAGCTTATGGGCAAACATTCCAATGTAATACTTATTGATGATGATTCAAAGAAAATTATTGACTCATTAAAGAGAATTAATTTTAATTTATCTAGCGTGAGAGAAATTTTGCCAGGCTTAACTTATAATCCTGAAGATATTTCAGAAGGACTTGATCCTTGCCAAGTAGATTCTATTAGTGATTTGATTAAAGATTCAAGGGAAAATTTAAACATAAAATCTTTTTTCTTAAAAAATTTTACTGGCATAAGTCCACAGATGTGTAACGAAATTGAATATAGGTCTAATATTGACTTTAAAAGAAACCTGTCAGCCTTAACTGACCCTGAGATTATTGAGCTTGATAAAATATTTTCTGAAATTTTTAAAATTGTGAAAGAAAATGATTTTAGCCCAATAAAAATTTATAGAGAAAATTTATTTAAAGACTTCTATTCCATTGATTTAGAAAGCCTAAATGATAAAGAAAAAATTAAAGTAGATAGCATCTCTTCCCTCCTTGAAGAATTTTATAATTCTAAATTTTTAAGAGACAGTCTTGGCTCCAAGAGTAAAGAGCTAAAAAAAATTGTAAAGAAAAATATAGAAAAATTAAACAGAAAACTTTCAAATCAAGCCAATGAATTAAATGTAGCTTTAAATAGAGAGAAATTTAAGGTTTATGCAGACCTAATATCTTCAAACTTTTATAAAATAGAAAAAGGTGCCGATTCAGTTACTGTTGAAAATTTTTATGACGAAATGAAAGAAATAAAAATTCCCCTAGATCCAACTTTAGATGGACCATCTAATGCTGCTAAATATTATAAAAAGTACTCCAAACTAAAAAACGCAGCTGGCTTTTTGACTGAACAAATTGAAATTGGCAAATCAGAAATTTCTTATTTAGAATCAATTTTACTTAATATTGACTTTGCTGAAAGGCCAAATGAAATTGATGAACTCTATGAAGAAATGGAAAAAGAAGGCTATTTAAAAAAGAAAAAGAAAAATAATAAAAAGAAAAAAGATTCTGATGAAAATTATATTACAGTAAAGACTGAGGATGGCTTTGATATTTATATAGGAAAAAACAATAGACAGAACGACTACTTGACGCATAAAAAAGCGAAAAAAAATGACCTCTGGTTCCACGTTAAGGACGCACCAGGATCTCATGTAATCCTAAAAAATGACAACAGAGATTTTACAAATAATTCTCTTTTAACCGCTGCAAAACTCGCAGCTAAGTATAGCTCTCTTTCAAAATCACAAAACATTCCAGTGGACTATACCTTCAAAATGTATGTAAAGAGACATCCTGCAAAAAAGCCAGGACTAGTTACTTACACAAATTACAAAACAATAAATATAAACATTTAAAAAAGAATAAGGTCGCCCTTATTCTTTTTCTTCGTCTTCATCTATAATATTTAATCTAGTTAAAACTAATTTATAGCCATCAGCTCCATAATTTAGAGATCTATTAATTCTTGATATAGTTGCTGTTGAAGCTCCAGTTTCACCTTCAATTTGATGATAAGTTTTATTTTTTACAAGTAATTTAACAACTTGTAATCTTTGAGCTATTGCCTGCAATTCCTTAACTGTGCAAATATCTTCAAAGAATCTATAACATTCCTCTAAATTTTCCAAAAGCAAAATAGCTTCAAATAAACCGTCTACTTCTTTGCTCTTTATTTTTGAGTCGTAAATCATTTTATCCTCCTGACTTTATAAGTAATAAAAAGTAATATATGAACAATTCATATTTTCACTAATATATTAACAATTTTACTTGCTAAAGTCAAGAAAAAATTACTGATTGTATACACTTACCTCGCTTATTCCCCTCTTATTTTTCACTTGGAAAGCTTTGTCACAAATTTGAGAAAGATAAGGATTGTGAGTTACCATAATTATCTGCCTGTCAAATAAATTTGAGGATTTTTTTAGAAATTCCCCCAAGTTAAAAACATAATCATTGCTCACATGTTTTCCTGGTTCATCCAGTATTAGTGGTCCAGATAATTTTGGCTGATTTAACTGCAAAAAGGCAATTCTAAGGGCAAGGGAAATAATATCAACTACTCCACCACCTCTTGCGATTTCAGGCTTAGTTTTTACACTATAGCCTTCAGGGTAATTGCTTTGCACAAAAAATTCAGCGACAGGAACAGACCTTGCTTCTGAAAGTTCAATTAAAAATTCAATATCCGTTTCAAAAATAAATTGCAGACATTTTGTCACAGTATCCTCAATTTGTCTTTTTGATTGCTCCCTAGCAAATTCAGAAGTCTTTTGAAATAAGAGAGAAACCTGTGTAAGAATATCGCTGTAGTCTTCCCTATCCTTTAAAACTTTTTCTGTTTTATCTAATTGTTCCGATAATATTTCTATTTTTCCCTCATCGCTTAAGATTTTGTTATTAAGTTGATTTAATTTTAAATCAAGTTCTTTTAAATCCAAAAATATCACAACCTAGGCATTAAATTGTTGGCTTCGTCAAAAAGTTTGTCAATTTCATTTTTTAAATTAGAAATTTCACTTTCAAGTTCTTCTGGCTTAATGCCAAGCTTTTCAATTTCAGCAAGAATTTCTTTTTTTTGTGAGTTTAACTGTTCAAGCCTAGCTTCAGATTTATATTTCATACTTTTTAATCTGTCTAGTTGATCCTTTAAATTTTTTAAATTTTCTTCGTAATTCATTTAATCATTCCTCAAGTGGTACTTAATGTGTTCAATTGACTCGTCATCGATTTTACTGTAACAGAAAGGACAAACCCCCACATCAAGAATTGTCTTTTCATAAGATCCAGTGCAATCCTTTATATTTTCATCTAAATTTTTTAATTCATTCTTTGTTTCAAAAATTTTAAGAGATAAATCTTTAAAACTTCCCTTAATATCCTTTAGTTTTTTTAGATTCTTGGATTTATCTTCAATATTTTTTGAAATAAAATCAATTTTATCATTATTGTCAAAATTTTTTATGTAATTATTACCTAGAGCAAGCTTAGAATCGATATTATTTAAACCAGTTCTGTATCCATAAATTTTTGAATAAAAATCCATTTTATTTTTTAAAATTTCAGAAATTTTTTGAATTTCATCATTATTTTTGTAATTTTTTAAATTACTTTTCACTTCTGAAAGTTCTTTAATATTTTTCTTGTATTTATCGTATAAATTTTCGTAAATAGAGAGTCTATTTTTATTTTCAGTAATTTTTGAAACCCTTAAAGATAAGTCATCTAAAGATTTAAGTTTATTCAAATTATTTTTAATTAAATCAATCTCACTATCAGTTTTTACGATTTTTTCTAAATAATTTTCAAAATTATTTTTCTTTAAAAGAGAATTTTCCAAATTAGGAATTACTATCTCTAGTTTATTTAAATTTTTAAACTTTTCAACTAAATTAGAAACTTCTTCTAGCTCAATTTTATTTTTATCGAGATTTTCTTTTAATTTAAAACATAAATCGAGTCTGTCCTGTAAATCTTTTATTTTATTTCTAATTCTTGTAATTTTTTCGTACTTTTCTTTATAATCTTTGATATAAGAAAATTCATCTAATTTTTCCTTAAGGTCGTCCCTATTTTTTCTCAATTCAACAATTTCTTGATTAGTTCTCTTATTATCCCTAACTACATTTCTGAGGGCATCATCTACATAATTGACGCCAATTAATCTTCCAATAGCAGAAGCCCTAAGTGATGCCTGCTCATTTAATAGAAAAGGACCATCTAATTGCTCAGCTATATTTAAAATAGTTTTATTGTTTGAATTGTCCAAGGGAACCTTATACATATTAGTGACATCAGTGATTTCTTTTGGCACATCTATACCAAATCCTTCAAATCTCATTTCATTTCCTGAAGAATCTATAAGAAAGTATGAATTTTTCGATGGAGTTTTCGCTCTCTCAACTACAACGCCATTGGAGAAAGTAACTTTTACTGAGACCTCCTTCTCCCCTTGTCTAATAAAATAATCGCCCTTAGGTTCATTATAAAGAGCCCACTTTATTGCTCTTAAAATTGCAGTTTTTCCCACATCAGAATTGCCGAGGATTACATTTAGTCCTCGGTCAAATTCCATCTCTGTGTACTCATGAGATTGAAAATTATGAAGTTCAACTTTTTTTATATAAATCATAAATAACTAACTCCATTAATTTGAGCTTCTTCAACTCTCTTTAAAGCTTCTTTTTTTACTTCTTCAGAAATATTTTCGCTTTTAGAAATTTTTAAAAGCAAATCAAAAATATCTAAACTATTATAGTTTGTAGTTGCATCAATACTTTCCTTAAATTCAGCAAGCTTTATTCCCTTAAATTGATGCCTTTCCATTTCAGACCTATCTAAAACTTCTTCGCCTGGCTTAGCACATTTTAAAAATCTGTCTTCAATTTTTATTTCATCAGCTAAACTTATGATATTTACCTTTGGTCTTCTATTGATTTCAGCTTTTGAATTTGAAATTCTTATTAAGGCACCAGGATTTACAAAGTATTTATTGTCTAACTCAACTGTTTTGAAGCCAAAATGATAGTGTCCACCAAGAGTTATATCTGCTTTAGTGCTTCTTATGTCCTCTATTAAAGTATGAGAAACCTCTTTTAAAAAAGGTTTGTCAATTAAAAACCCATGGGTCATGTGGATTGAGTACTTGCAAGTATTATCCACTTCATCTAAAATATAATTTTCCCTATTGGAAGCTTCATCCATGGAATATACATAGGGTGAACCAGTAAGCTGCACCCTAATATCCTTTTCTAAAATGATTTTTTTGTAATTGACTAAGTTCATGACACCTAAATTACAAAGAAGACCAAGCATAGTTCTATCAAGAGTATCAGGATTGTGACCAAAAATATCGTGGTTGCCACTAATAATATAAATTGGTACTCCAAAACTTTGGAAAATTTTTGCAAAATCAGAGACTATACTTACAGAGACATCAGGTCTATCAAAGAGATCTCCTCCGTGAAGGACGTAGTCAATTTTTTCTTCTTTAATAATACTTGCTACCTCTCTTAATTTTTCCTTTAAAGTCTCCTGGTAATCATCAAGTCTATTTTGTGGGCTTGTGCCTCTTATGTGAGTGTCTGTTAAATAGAGTAATTTCAAAAAATCACAACCTATTTATCTTCTAAAAAATTTTCTGATTTTGCATCTGTGTTTTCAGCTTCGATTTCATCTTCTGGGATTAAATTATAATGAAGTCTAACTTTATGTTCAATTTCCTTTAAAAGTTCAGGATTTCCTTCTAAAAATTCTTTTGCATTTTCCCTTCCTTGACCAAGTCTTTCTTCACCATAAGAATACCAAGCACCAGCTTTTTTTACAATATCTGCTTCAGAAGCTACATCGAGAATATTACCAACGCTAGAAATACCCTTTCCATACATAATGTCAAATTCAGCTTGTTTAAAAGGTGGAGCAATTTTGTTTTTAACAACTTTAACTCTAACTCTGTTGCCTATCATTTCATCGCCCTTTTTTATGATTTCTGTCCTTCTAATGTCAAGCCTTACTGAAGAATAAAATTTAAGAGCTCTTCCTCCAGTAGTTGTTTCAGGGTTTCCAAACATAATTCCAACTTTTTCTCTAAGTTGATTTATGAAAACAACTGTACACTTGGATTTATTTATAGCACCAGTAAGTTTTCTAAGAGCTTGTGACATAAGTCTTGCTTGAAGACCAATTTGAGCTGCACCCATTTCCCCATCGATCTCTGCCTTTGGAACAAGTGCTGCTACTGAGTCAATTATAATTAAATCTACAGCATTAGACCTAACTAAAGCCTCTGTTATTTCAAGAGCTTGTTCACCAGTGTCTGGTTGAGAAATAATTAAATTTTCTATGTCAACTCCAAGATTTTTTGCATATCCTGGGTCAAGGGCGTGTTCTGCGTCTACAAAAGCACCAGTTCCACCCATTTTTTGAGCTTCTGCCAACATATGAAGAGCTAATGTAGTCTTTCCTGAAGATTCTGGTCCATAAATTTCAATAATTCTACCCTTAGGTATTCCACCAATTCCAAGAGCAATATCTAATGCAAGTGAGCCTGTAGGAATTGAATCAATATCAAGCTTAACATCGTCTCCTAAAACCATTACTGATCCTTCGCCATATTGCTTTTCAATTTTTGACAAAACATTGTGAAGGGCTTCTTGTTTTTCTTTGCTTAAATTACTATCTTTCATAATTACTCCTTAAAATTTTTTCTAAGTACAAAAAGTATTTGAGATAATACTCTGTTGACAGTGCTTCTTCTTATTTTATTTCTATCTCCGCTAAAGAAATAGTGCTTACTATAATAATTGTCATCTGAAAAATAAATGCAAGTGAAGACATTTCCCACTTCAGTTTCAGATGAATTAGGTCCAGCTTCTCCAGTTGTAGAAACTCCAATATTAGCATTGGATCTTTCCTTAACGCCCTTCGCCATTTCAAAAGCTGTATTCTCGCTAATGGCTCCAAAATCATTTAAGGTATTCTTTGAAACCTTTAAATTTTTATTTTTTGAATCATTGGAATATGTGACAAAGGAAGTTTCCATAACCTTTGATGCTCCACTAATATCTGTAATTGCAGAGCTAAGCATTCCACCAGTTATGGATTCGGCAAAGGAAATTTTTAAATTATTATTTTTCAAAATTCTCACAATTTCTCCTGCCACATCATCATTATTTTCAGAATAGACATGAGCGTCAAATTCAGCATATAGAGACTTTACAACTTTTTCAATAGAAAATTGCAGTTCATCTTTTTTAGTGCTCTTACCAATAATTTTAACTTCAGTATAAGTTCCATGAGCAAAAGTATTTATACTCACAGAATCATCGTCAAAGGACATCTTTCTAATTCTATCTTCTATAATTGATTCTCCAAGACCTATAATGTCTATGGATTTTACCATTATATTTTCCTCAGTAAAGGATTTATTGGCAAAATAATAGTCCAGCATTGGCTCCATTTCATTTGGAGGTCCTGGAAGAAGAATTATTCTCTTTCCTTTAAATTCAATAGACTCACCAAGGGCTACTCCCCACTTGTTTTCAATTTTTTCTGAGCCTTCTATTAACATAACCTGCTTTAAATTATTGGGAGTCATGGTTCTGCCAAGTCTTGTAAATCTATCAATCATCTTTTCTTTTTCAGCTTGATCAAGATAAATTTTTCTATCTAAAAACTTTGCCACAGCATCTCTAGTTATGTCGTCATTAGTTGGTCCAAGTCCACCACTTATTATGATTAAATCAGATGATTTTGTAGAGTATTCTAATTCCTTGACTATTTCATCTAAGTCATCATCTACAGAAACTTGCCTAGTTACATCTATTCCCATGTCAGTTAACTTTTCAGAAATGTATTTTGAATTTGTATTAGTAATTGAGCCGATTAAAATTTCTTTTCCAACTGTCAAAATGCTCGCTTTCATAAATCTCCTTAAATGTTTTCTAAATCAAGAACTTTTTTATTTTTAATTAAATAATCTGCACCTGAAATTACAGTAAATACAACAGCTAAATAAAATATTGCCATGCCAATAGGTCTAAATTTTTCTATTCCAGTTAATAGTAAAATATTTGATATTAACTGGGTAACAGTCTTAAATTTACCAAGAGGACTAGCTGCAATTGTAATATTTTCAGAAGCCGCAATAATTCTAAATCCAGTAATAGTAAATTCTCTTGCTATGATAATAATTACAGCCCAGGCTGGCATTTCACCAGTGCTTACTAGCATAATCATAGCTGAGCATACTAAAATTTTATCGGCAAGGGGATCAGCAAATTTTCCAAAATTAGTAACTAAATTGTCCCTTCTTGCAAGATAACCATCTAAAAAGTCTGTAAAAGAAGCAATGGCAAAAATAAGTGTTGCAACTATTCTCGAATTATTAAAATCTAAATACATGCATAAGACAAAGATGGGAACCATTAAAGTTCTCATGAGAGTCAATTTATTTGGAGTATTCATATAGCTTCACCTACTAAATCATAATCTAAAGTATCAATAACTTTAACAATAACAAAATCTCCTATTTCTAAATTCCTATTAGACTCAACATAGATAACTCCATCAATTTCTGGAGCATCCATATATGTTCTTCCTACATAATTGTTTTCGTCAATCTTTTCTTCTATTAAGACTTCTAAAGATTTATCTAAATTTTTTGAAAGGATTTCATTAGAAATATCGCTTTGTATTTCCATAATTTCATCTTTTCGTCTCTTTTTAACTTCATCAGGAATTTGATTATATAAAAGTTCCGCCTTCGTTCCCTCTTCTCTGGAATATTCAAAAACTCCAAGCTTGTCGAATTTAATATCTTCAATAAAGTCTACAAGTTCTTTAAAGTCTTCTTGACTTTCTCCAGGAAAACCAACTATAAAAGTTGTTCTAATTACAATTTCTGGAATAGATGCTCGTAAATTCTTTAGAGTCTTTAAAATATGGTCCTTGCTGGTTTTTCTGTTCATACTCTTTAAAACATTGTCAGAAATGTGTTGAAGAGGCATATCAACATATTTCACTAATTTTTCATTGGTTCTAAATTCTTCTATTAGTTCATCAGTAAAATGATCAGGATATAAATATAAAACGCGAATCCACTTTAAATCTTCTATTTTTGAAATTTCTTTAACTAACTTCGCCAAAGAATATTTTGAGTACAAATCTATACCATAATCAGTAGTATTTTGTGCAATTAAAATAATTTCTCTTGCACCTTTACTTACTAGGTATTGGACTTCAGAATATATATCTTCAATTTTTCTTGATCTA
This sequence comes from Peptoniphilus hominis (ex Hitch et al. 2025), assembly GCF_040096015.1. Taxonomy (NCBI): domain Bacteria; kingdom Bacillati; phylum Bacillota; class Tissierellia; order Tissierellales; family Peptoniphilaceae; genus Peptoniphilus; species Peptoniphilus hominis (ex Hitch et al. 2025). Next base: position 208,063 of record NZ_JBBMFO010000001.1, read on the forward strand.
TTTTTACCTCTAAGTGAAGGAATAATACAGTAAGAACAGTTATTATTACAACCCTCTGAAATTTTCACAAATTCAGTTTTTTTAACCTCTTCCTTTTTTATACCTTCAATATAAGCTGAGTTTAAATTGTCAGTCTTTACAAATAAATCTCCAGCCATACTTCTGTCTAAGAGCTCGTTTATATAATTTATATTTCCTGTGCCAATAATCCCATCAATTTCTGGGATTTCCTTTAGAAGTTCCTCAGGATATCTTTGGGCAAGGCAACCTGATAGAAGAACTTTTTTACATCTTCCCTCATTCTTATATTCAACTGACTCTAAAATTGTGTCAATTGACTCTTCCTTGGCTGCATCGATAAATCCACAAGTGTTTACAATTAAAATATCTGCATCACTTGCATCATCTACCATCCTATATCTATCTTTATTTAAAAGTGAGTACATCATAGATGAGTCGACTTCATTTTTTGAGCAACCCAAGGTAACTATATGCACATTATTCATCTTCATCACCTAAAATTATATCTATTTCTTCCTTGGTTTTTAAAAGTTTTCTAGGCTTGGAACCTTCATGAGGTCCAATGATGCCCATTTCTTCCATTTGATCTACAATTCTTCCTGCTCTTGAATAACCAACCTTTAATTTTCTTTGAATATAAGAAATAGAAGCTTGTTCATCGTTAACTACTAGTTCAACTGCCTCTTTAAAAAGTGGATCCTTTTCGTCATCAACTTTTATTTTCTTGTCCTCTATTGCCTTTTCTATTTTTGATTCAAGGCTAGTTTTTATTTCGTTATTATTTTTTACAAAGTCAACTACTCTTTCCACTTCGCCGTCACTAATTAGTGCACCTTGTATCCTCTTTGGTTTTGGATATTTGCTTGGATAAAATAACATGTCGCCCTTGCCAAGAAGTTTTTCCGCTCCACCCATGTCAAGAATAGTCCTTGAGTCAACAGAGGATGCTACAGCGAAAGCAATTCTTGAAGGTATATTGGCCTTAATAGTTCCAGTAATAACATCAACAGAAGGCCTTTGCGTTGCTAGGATTAAGTGCATTCCAGCTGCTCTTGCCTTTTGTGCAAGTCTTGCAATATATTCTTCGATTTCCTTTGATGCAACCATCATAAGGTCTGCAAGCTCATCAACAATAATTAAAATCTTAGGAAGTTTTTCATCTTCCCTTCCCTCTTCTACCATCTTTTTATTGTAGCCCTTAAGATCTCTAACATGATTTTCAGCAAAGGCAAGGTATCTTTTTTCCATTTCATCAACAGCCCAGTTAAGAGCAAAAGCTGCCTTCTTAGGATTTGTTACTACATCAATTAAAAGATGTGGAATGCCATTATAGACGCTAAGCTCAACTACCTTAGGGTCAATTAGCATCAACTTTACATCCTTTGGTGACGACTTATAGATCACGCTAGTAATTATAGAATTAATGCAAACTGATTTACCAGAGCCTGTTGCTCCTGCTATTAGTAAGTGTGGCATATCTTCCATACCAGAAATTAAAATATTTCCTTCAACATCTTTTCCAAGAGCTAATGGTAAATCAGACTTAATAGTTTTAAATTCATTGGAATCAATTAACTCTTTAAGTCCAACTGCATCTTTTTCACTGTTTGGAACTTCAATTCCCACAACAGTTTTGCCAGGTATCGGAGCTTCAATACGAAGATCTGAACTGGCTAGAGCCATGGCAATATTGTCACTAAGTCCAACAATTCTGGATAATTTTATGCCAGGAGCTGGTTTTAGCTCATAGGAAGTAATAACAGGTCCGCGATTTATGGCAACAACTTTAGACTCAATTCCAAAGTTCCGCATAGTATTTTCTATGATTCTTCCCTTTTCCATTACTTCATCTTTGGAAAATCCGCCCTTTGATTTGAGTCTATCTAAAAGAGCTGTATCTGGATAAGTGTAAGTGTATTCTTTTTTATTTTTATTTTCAATATCATCTTTTATTGTATCAAGGACTTCTTCATCGTCTATTTCAATATCTTCAATATTTTTATCTACTGACTTATCCTTCTTGTCAATAAGACCAATATCCTTAGACTTTTCTTCTTCAAGGTTTTCGAAATTATTATCGTCAGAATAATCTTTTATAACTAAATTTTCTCCAAAGTCTTCACCTTCGACTATTTTTTCTTCTTTAGCTTTTTTTAACTCTAATTTTTCTTTCTTTAGATTTTCTCTTTCAATTTTCTTCTTTTCTTTTTCATCTTGCTTTAATTTTTTTTCAGCTTTCTTTACTTCGTAGGCCTTCTTTTTGTCTTCAAAATATTCGCCAAGGTCTTCAGTAAACATGATTATTTGGTCGATATTAACTTTTAGCATGAAATAAATTGATGCCACAATTATTAGTCCAAGAACTAAATAAGTTCCAAGAGATCCTAAAAGTTTATAAGAGAAAAATCCAAAGATGGCGCCAATTATACCGCCACTTCTTGTGATGTCCATATACTCTGTTGACTTGATAATTCTCTCAATTAAAGTCATGTCCATTTCCTTAGAACCATCGAGAAAGACTAAAATGCAGAAAAATATTACAAGAGAGCAGATTATATATCTTCTCATGTGAAATTTCGTGGCTTGAAGGTTGTATAGAATGCCCCAAAAAATAAGTAGAAGTGGAATTATAAAGTTACCTGAGCCTGAAATAACAGAAAATAATTTATAAATTAGTGTGCCAATTATTCCCATCCTCTGACTGTAAAGAGAAATAAAAAATACTATGCCTATTACAATTAAGAATAGACCCATTATTTCTTTGCCAGAAGATGTTTCAGAACTTGTCCTTCTTCTTTTGCTAACATTTTTTTTATTTGAATTTTTTTTATTGTTTTTTTTATTTTTTATCAAGAGATAGCACCTCAATAATATTATAACAATTTGTTGTCTTAAAGACCAGTGTGACCAAAGCCTCCATCGCTTCTTTCAGTTTCACTTATCTCTTCAACTTCAACAATTTCTGGAGTTTCTATTTTCATAAAAACTATTTGTGCAATTCTTTCTCCATCTTTAATGACAACTTCATCCTTGCTCATATTTATAAGAATTACCTTTAACTCTCCCCTGTAATCAGAATCAATTGTTCCTATTCCATTAGGTAGACCTAGACCTTTTTTTAATGCAAGACCAGATCTAGCTCTAACTTGCGCTTCATATCCCTTGTCAAATTCTAAAAATAATCCAGTTGGAACTAAAACTCTATCAAGAGATTTTAAAACTAAATCTTCGTCAAGATTGGCTCTAAGATCCATTCCTGAGGAGCCTTCTGTTTCATATTTAGGAAGTGGATGCTTGCTTTTGTTAATAATTTTTAATTTCATAAATTCCCCTTTAAAAAATCGCATTAAAATAAATCTTAATGCGACTAAAATTTTATTTACTTATCTTGTTCTTTCTTATTATCTTCTCTCTTTAAAAGAGCTTTTCTTGAAAGTGAAATTTTACCAGTATCATCAGAAATATCAATAACTTTAACTTCTACTGTATCGCCAACTTTTAGAACATCATCAACACTATTTGTTCTTTCGTGAGCAATTTCTGAAATGTGAAGAAGTCCCTCAGTTCCCTTTTTAAGTTCAACAAAGGCACCAAACTTAACAATTTTCTTTACTTTACCAGTGTAAACTTCTCCGACTTCAATTTCTTTTACTATGTCTTCTATTATAGCAATTGCTTCCTTAGCTCTTTCATCACTTTCTGAAAGAATAGAAATTCTTCCGTCATCATCAATATCGATTTTAACGCCAGTTTGTTCAATAATTTTATTAATTATTTTTCCACCAGCACCAATTACTTCGCCAATTCTTTCAGGGTCAATAGAAATCATGTGGATTATTGGAGCGTACTTAGAAAGTTCAGCTCTTGGCTTTTCAATAGTAGTTGCTAGGTGATCTAAAATTTCAAATCTCGCAACTTTTGCTCTTTCAAGGGCAACTTCAAGTATTTCTTTTTTAATTCCTTCAACTTTAATATCCATTTGAATAGCAGTGATACCTTCTCTAGTACCAGCTACTTTAAAGTCCATATCTCCAAAGTGATCTTCAAGTCCTTGAATGTCAGTTAAAATTTTTATAACACCCTTTTCTTCAATAAGACCCATAGCAATACCAGCTACTGGTGCCTTAATTGGCACACCTGCATCCATTAGAGCGAGAGTAGATCCACATATAGATGCTTGAGAAGATGATCCATTAGAGGATAATACTTCAGATACAACTCTTATTGTGTATGGGAAAGTTTCGCTATCAGGTATTACTGGAAGAAGTGCTCTTTCAGCTAAAGCACCATGACCAATTTCACGTCTTCCTGGTGATCTTGATGGTTTAGTATCTCCTACACAAAATCCTGGGAAATTGTAATGGTGAATATATCTCTTTGGCTTGTCATCTCCAAGTCCATCAATTACTTGTTCTTCTGAAATTGCACCAAGAGTTGCAATAGAAAGTACTTGAGTTTGACCTCTAGTGAATAGTCCAGAACCATGAGTTCTTGGAAGGACTCCTACTTCAGAAGAAAGAGGTCTGATTTCTGTAAGTTTTCTATCATCAGGTCTTCTTTCATCTTCAAGAATACCACGTCTAACTTCAGTTACTTCTATTTCTTCTAAAGCAGCTTCTACGTCTTTTGCATTTTCTTCCATTAGTTCTTTAAAATGTTCTCTAATGTCTTCTTTTGCTACTTCAGTTTTTTCAACTCTTACAATTTTATCTTTTTGTCTAATTGCATCAACTAATAAGTCTTTGCCATATTCCTTAACTTTAGAAACAATTTCTTCGTCAGCTTTAAATACTTCATAGGTAGCCTTTTCTTTTCCAACTTCTGAAGTTATTTCATTGATAAATTTGCAAATTTCTTTGATAACTTCATGTCCTTGTAAAATTGCTTCAAGCATTTCCGCTTCACTTACTTCTTGTGCTCCTGCTTCAACCATCATAATGGCAGATTCAGTTCCAGCAAGTGATAAGTTAATTCTAGATTTATTTCTCTCTTCTTCATTAGGGTTTATGATATATTTTCCATCAATAAATCCAACTTCAACAGAACCAGTAGGTCCATCAAAAGGAATGTCAGAAATAGAAAGAGCAATAGAAGAACCAATCATGGCAACAATTTCTGGTGAATGATCTTGGTCAACACATAATACAGTTGCAACAATTTGCACATCATTTCTATATCCTTCAGGGAAAAGAGGTCTAAGAGGTCTGTCGATTAATCTAGCAGAAAGTGTAGCCTTTTCGCTTGGTCTTCCTTCCCTTTTAATAAATCCACCAGGAATTTTTCCAACGGCATACATCTTTTCTTCGTAATCAACACTTAGAGGAAAAAAGTCGATTCCCTCTCTTGGTTTAGATGAAGCTGTTGCTGTCACTAGGACAACAGTATCTCCATATTGTACTAAACAAGCACCATTAGCTTGTTCTGCAACTTTTCCAATTGTAACTTTTAACTGGGAACCTGCGAGATCCATAGTATAAGTTTTTTCCATTATTTCCTCCTTTTAATAAGAAAGAGCGGAATTACCGCTCCTATTATCCTCTTATTTGTAGTTTTTTAATAAGTGTACGATATCTTTCTATATCAGTATTTTTTAAATATCTTAATAAGTTTCTTCTCTTACCTACCATTTTAAGAAGTCCTCTTCTTGAGTGGTGGTCTTTCTTGTGAACTCTTAAGTGTTCGTTTAAATCGTTAATTCTTCTAGTAAGAATTGCAATTTGTACTTCTGGTGAACCTGTGTCACCTTCGTGAGTTTTAAATTCGTCAATAATAATTTTTTTAATATTTGGTTCTAACATATTTTCCTCCTAAATTTTTAATTCAGCTAACCAAAGTAGGCGTCGAGGAGCGACCAACTGTGAATAGCTATTTAACCTTTTATATATTACCACGAAATGTCATAAATGTAAAGTTATCTATTCCTTGTAACTAAAACATCTTTTGCAATTTGGTCAAATAATTCTTCTAGACTATTAAACTTTAATTCAGGTCTAACAAAATCTAAAAGTTCAAGCTCTACAATCTCTCCATATATATCTTCATTAAAGTCCAAGATGTGTGCCTCAATTTTTATGCCATCATGTTCAACTGTTGGATTAGTTCCAATATTAGTAGATGCCCTATATTTTTTGCCCTTAATTATAATATCTGTGTCATAGACTCCAAATTTTGGAATAACAAAATTATCAATTAGTTCAAGGTTAGCTGTTGGATAGCCCATTTTCTTTCCCAAACCCTTGGCGTGAATAATTTTCCCAATGAGTTTATAGGGTCTTGACAACAAAAAATTCGCATCTTTTATATTTCCATCTTCAATTAAATTTCTAATTAAGGAAGAAGAAATTTTTTCGTCATTATAAGAAATTTGCTCAATTACTTCAACAGATTCAAATAAATTTTTATTTTCCTTTAAAAACTTTACATCACCAGATTTTTTATATCCGTAGGTGTAATCATAACCCACTACTACTCCCCTTATTTTTAAATTTTTTGCTAAAAAATCATCTAAAAACTTAATTGGACTGTAGGACATAAACTCTCTCGTAAAATTAATCAGGTAAATTATATCTACGCCTAAATTTTCTAAAATTTCAAATTTTGTCTTATTAGTTGTTATAATATCTTTTTTCCCAACTTTTACAAGATTATCTGTGTGCTCGTTAAAAAGCAAAAGACTTGACTTAATATTTAATTTTTTTGCATTTTCAATTGCCTTACTTATTAATTCAATATGACCCCTGTGGACGCCGTCAAAATTGCCAAGGGCTATAACTGATTCTTCCTCTGCCTCATAATTTAAGTCAATTTCAATTATTTTCATAAATCACCTATTAAATTCTTCTTCATCTTGAGAAAAAACTCTCCATCTTTTTCCCTTATTTCTCCAATACCCAAAAATTTATCATCTGAATAAACTCTATAATTTTCATCAGAAAAATTTTCCTTTAATTTATAAAATTGTCCATTAATGAATTTTTCACAAAAACTTTTTGGAATATCAATTCTCTTAAAATCCATTAGCGCTAAATCCATAGGTAAAATTTTTTCTTTTATTTCATCTGGGCTTAATTTTTCAAAATCAGAAACTTTTATGGCGTCTTCAATTTTAAAAGACCCAGTCCTAATTCGTCTAAGCTCAGTTAATGCACCATATGTTCCTAAAGATTTTCCTATATCATAGGCAAGAGATCTTATATATGTGCCTTTTGACACCTGGACTAAAATAGTAAATTCATCTTTTCCATTAAAGTCTAAGAGTTCATTTTCATAAACCTCTACTTCTCTTTTTTTGATTTCAACGTCTTTACCTTCTCTTGCATATTCATAAAGTTTTTTTCCCTTAACTTTTAGGGCAGAATAAATTGGAGGTTTCTGAGAGATTTTACCAGTGAATTTAATTAAAGCATCTTTAATTTCTTCTTCAGTAAAAATTACATCTTCTTCCTCCAAAATTTTTCCAGTTATGTCATAGGTGTCGGTCAAAATTCCAAGCCTTACTTTCGCTTCATATACTTTGTCACTTGATAAAATATAATCACTTGTCTTTGTGCCCTTCCCTATGGAAATCACTAGCACACCTGTAGCCATTGGATCAAGTGTGCCTGTGTGACCAACTTTTTTTATTCCCAATTTTTTTCTAACTTTATAAACTAAATCGTGAGAAGTAATTCCCTTTTCTTTGTCAAAAATTAAAAGTCCGTCCATCATAATTGTTCTTCAGCTACTTTTACCACATCTTCTTTAGCCTTATTTAAATCAGTATGATTTATTGTGCCACCAGAAGCTCTTACATGACCTCCGCCATTAAATTTTGATGCAACTTTTGTGCAATCAATATCTGACTTTGATCTAAGAGAAAGTCTTATACAGTCGTCTTTTTCCTTTAGTAATACTGCAAGCTCCACTGTGTCAATATCTCTTACAAATTCAACTATGCCATCGGCATCAGATTTTTCTGCCTTTGATTTTTCCATGTCTTCTTTAGTGACTAATACTACAGCAATTTTATTGTCAAAAAAATACTCTATTGAATTCATGGCTCTAATTAATAAATCTGTCTTTTCTCTAGATCTGCTTTGATAAACATTTACTGTAACTTCATCAATATCAATATCATGTTTAAATAAATTTGAAGCAGTTAAAAAAGTATCTGAGGATACAGAGCTATATTTAAAGGAACCTGTGTCAGTGGAAAGTCCAGTAAATAATGACGTTGCGATTTCTTTATTGAGTTCTAAACTCAAAGTTTCAAAAATTCTTGCAAGGACTTCACAAGTCGCTGGAGATTTTGAGTCAACAATATTTAAATCAGCGTAATTGGTGTTGCTAAAATGATGGTCAATATTTACAGTTTTCTTTGATGCTTCAAATATTTTTTTTATATTATCGCCCATTCTATTTTCATCAGATGAATCTAGGGCAATAAATAAATCAAAATTATTTTTTATTTCATCAGGAGCCTTAGCAAAGGATAAATTTGGCAAAAATTTAAAGGATTGTGGAATCTTGTCATCTAAAACAAAGACAACATTTTTGCCAAGTTTATTTAGCATGCCCACCATAGCTGTAGCTGAACCCAAATTATCTCCATCTGGATTTAAGTGAGATGCAACTGCAATAATTTCACTTTCGTCAATTAGTTTTTTTAATTCAGAGGAAAGTTCCACTAGATTATTCATTTCCACGATTTACCTCATCAATTAATTTGTCAAGTTCAAGAGCTCTCTCTATGGAATCATCTTTTATAAAGATAAGTTCAGGCATTGCTCTAAGTTTAACTCTTTTAGACAATTCCTTTTTAATATATCCCTTTGCAGAATTTAATCTTTCCACGGCTTCATCTCTGTCAAAGTCATTTCCAAGCACAGACACATATACCTTGGCAAAGGATAAGTCATTAGTAACTTCAACATGAGAGATGCTCGTAATGGATGGAATTCTAGGATCCTTTAGTTCATTTTGGACAATATTTGAAATTGTTCTTTTTACTTCTTCAGATATTCTATTAATTCTCTTATTGTTCATTATGCTCTCTTAACTTCCTTTAGTATATATGACTCAAGAAGGTCTCCTTCTTTGATGTCGTTAAAACCATCTATAACAAGTCCGCCTTCAAAACCAGTGGCAAGTTCCTTTGTATCATCTTTAAATCTCTTTAGTGATGCTATGTCTCCTTCATGAATTACGACATCGTCTCTAAGAACTTTTACTTTAGAATTTCTTAAGATTTTACCATTTAAAACATATACTCCTGCAACCATTTGGTTATTAGGAAGTTTGAAGGTTTGTCTGATTTCACATCTACCAAGAATTTCTTCAACAATATCTGGATCTAACATACCCTTAGCAGCTTGTTCAATATCATTTATGATTTCATAAATTACTCTATAAGTTCTGATTTCTACATCTTCAGCCTTAGCAAGTTCGATGGCATTAATATTTGGTCTAACATTAAAACCAATTACTATTGCATTAGATGCAGAGGCAAGTGTTACGTCAGATTCATTAATTCCGCCAACTCCAGAGTGAATTATTGAGATTTTAACTTCATCAGTAGATAGTTTTAGAAGTGATTGATTTAAAGCTTCAACAGAACCCTTAACATCAGCCTTTACAACTATGTTTAATTCCTTTACATCTTCTTCGGAAATTTTTTCAAATAAATTGTCGAGACTAATCTTTGTAGTTTGGCTAAGTCTTTTTTCTCTAGTGATTTCTGCATTTTTGTCAGCAATAGCCTTTGCAGTCTTATCATCATTAACTGCATAAATTGTATCGCCTGCATTAGGAACTTCGTTAAGTCCAAGAACTACAACTGGCATTGATGGACCAGCCTTTTTAACTTGCTTGCCCTTATCGTCTTGCATAGCCCTAATTCTTCCTGAACATACTCCAGAAACTATTGAGTCACCAAATCTTAAAGTACCATTCTTAATGAGAATAGTTGCCATAGGACCCTTTGCCTTGTCAAGGTTTGCTTCGATAATAGTTCCAATAGCACGTCTGTTAGGATTTGCCTTAAGCTCTCTCATTTCGGCAACTAGAAGAATCATTTCAAGAAGCTCATCTATTCCTTCTCCAGTTTTTGAAGAAACACCTACAACAATTGTGTCACCTCCCCACTCTTCAGCTAGCAAGTTTTCATTCATAAGCTCTTGCTTTACCCTTTCAGTGTTAGCTTCTGGCTTATCAATCTTTGTTATAGCAACAATAATAGGCACTTCAGCAGATCTTGCGTGAGAAATTGCTTCAATTGTTTGTGGCATTACACCATCATCTGCGGCTACAACAAGCACAGCAATATCCGTAGTTTGAGCTCCTCTAAGTCTCATAGAAGTAAAGGCTTCGTGACCAGGAGTATCAAGGAAAGTAATTTTCTTTCCAGCTAAATTAACTGTGTAAGCTCCTATGTGTTGAGTAATCCCACCAGCTTCTGATTGTGTTACATGAGTCTTCTTGATTGAATCAAGAAGAGAAGTCTTGCCGTGGTCAACGTGGCCCATTACTGTAACTACAGGTGGTCTAGTCTTTAGGTCTCTTTCTTTATCTTTTTTTAGAAGACCATATTCTTCTTCAATTGATTCGTCTAGCTTTGGCTCTTCAATGTCTATTTCAACACCTAATTCATCAGCTAATAAAATACAAGTGTCTTCATCAATGCTTTGATTTTGATTAGCCATAACTCCAAGGCCTATTAATTTTGTAATTACTGTAGACACAGATACTCCAAGTTGATCTGCAAAATCTTTAACTGTAATTGGTGCAATCACTGTTATAGGATCATCTCCTCTATTTTCTTCCTCTGTTTTGTGTCTTGATTTAACTTTTTTCTTTGGCTTTTTCTTAGTTAAATCTCTGTTGTAGGAGTTGTTATTTTCCCTTTTATTATCTTTTTTATTTTTAAATCTATTTTTTCTATTGTTGTTAAAATCCTCATCTTCAAAAGATTCTTCTTTTTTGTTGTTGTGATTTTTATTGTGTTTATGATTTTCTGTTTTTCTTTCATCAAAAAATTTCTTATCAGAATCTTCTTGAGGTTTTTTATCTTTAGAAGTTTTAACTCTATTAGGTTTTTCTTGCTTTTCTTTTTTATTTTTAGCAACTTCACTTTTTGCTTTTACATCTCTACTATTTTTAGAATTATCATTCTTTACAGGAGATTCATTCTTAGAAGAACTTTTTTTGTATAATTTTCTTATTCTTTCTTCATCAGCACTTTCTAAAGTTGACATGTGGTTTTTTACAGGTATTTCCATTTCATTTAATTTTAAAATTAATTCTTTACTTGTAATACCAATTTCCTTTGCCAACGCGTGCACTCTTATTTTTGACAAATTGAACACCTCCTCAAAAGAAGCTTAATCCACAGAATTCATTAGTTTCTCATATATTTCCTCACTAATTTCTGTCGTAAATGCCCTATTTAGGGCCTTTGACTTTATCGCTTTTTCCAAACAACTCTTGTCATTACATAAATAAGCTCCTCTTCCATTTGCCTTTCCCGTTTTATCAATAAAGATTTCATCTTCCTTGTTTTTAACAACTCTGATTAAATCTTTTTTTGGTTTTTGTTCCCTACAACCTATACAAGTACGCATAGGTATTTTCCTAATTTTAGTCATTTTTTACTCCGTTAAATTAAGAATTTTTTAATCTTCCTTTTCTTCTTCAGCTTCTTCAGATTCTTCACTATTATTTCTAGAAGATTCTACTTCTAAATCATCCTTCGCATCAATATCTAAATCATTATCTTGAGAAACTTCTTCACTCTTAACTTCATCAGAGTTTTCTAAAGTTATATCATCTTCAGCTTCAAGATCATCAGATACTTCTTTCTTTGCACTTTCAAATTCTTCAGCTAATTCTTCTTCAGTGATTCCCCTGTCTTCAAGATAATCTTCAAACTGTTCCTTAGACTTAATATCAATTTTCCATCCTGTTAGCTTTGCTGCAAGTCTAACATTTTGTCCCTCTTTACCTATTGCAAGAGACAATTGATAATCTGGCACTATAGCCAAAGCAGATTTTTCAGCTTCATTTACAAAAACTTTTTCTACCTTAGATGGACTTAATGAGTTTGCAATAAATTTGTCCATTTCCTTTTCGTAAATAACAATGTCAATTTTTTCATTGTGTATTTCATCTACAATTGCATTTACTCTTTGACCCTTGTATCCAACACAAGCTCCTAGTGGGTCTACTTCAGGATCTCTTGAAAATACAGCAATCTTTGTCCTTGATCCAGCTTCTCTAGAAATAGAATAAATTTCAACAATTCCTTCACTTACTTCAGGCACTTCTAATTCAAAGAGTCTCTTTATTAAATCAGGATGTGACCTTGAAAGGACAATTTGTGGACCCTTTGTAGACTTTTCAACAGATAAAATTAACATCTTGTATCTGTCGCCATGGTCGTATCTTTCATTACTTATTTGCTCACTATAGGGCAAAATTGCTTCAGTAGTTCCTAGATCAACATATACATTATTGTAAGCCTTTCTTTGAACTACTCCCGTAATTATTTCCTTTTCTCTTTCAACATATTCGTCAAATACAATATCTCTCTCAGCGTCTTTTATTCTTTGAATAACTACTTGTTTAGCTGTTTGAGCAGCAATTCTTCCAAAGTTTTTTGGATGTATTTCTAAATTATATACATCTCCAACTTCATAGCTTGGGTCAATCTTTTTTGCTTCTTCAAGGGATATTTGAAGTTGATCGTCTTCTACTTCATTAACAACATCCTTAGATGCAAAAAGTTTTATCTCTCCAGTTTCTCTATTCATGTTAACAACAACATTTTGAGATGTACCGTAATTTTTTCTATAACTAGAAACTAAAGCTGATTCCAAAGCCTCGAAGACAATTTCTTTTGAAATCCCTTTTTCCTTTTCGATTTCATTCAAAGCGTCTATAAACTCTTGGTTCATTTATTCCTCCATTAAAATTTAATAGTTTGTTTCATAGATGAAATTGATTTAATAGGAATTTTTAATTCTTCACCATCAATGTTACAATACACAAATTCATCATCATATTTGTCTAAAACAAAACTAAATTCTTTTTTTCCGTCAATTGGTGCATAAAGTTTAAGGTCAACTTCCTTGCCAACATTTCTTCTATAGTCATCTTTTGTTTTTAAAGGTCTATCAAGTCCTGGCGAAGAAATTTCAAGATAATATGGATTTTTTAAAATGTCAAGATCGTCTAATTTCTTTTCTAAATTTCTACTCATTTCTGTGCAGTCATCAAGATCAATTCCTTCTTTTTTATAAATAAAAATCGAAAGAAGATCGTGCTTTGATCCATTTTGAAATTCTATGTCTACAATTTCGTAGCCAAGTTCTTCTGCTACCTCTTCAGCTAGTGGGTAAATCTCTTTTTTTAATTCTTTTTTATTCACTTAACACCTCACTACTAAAAAACAAAGAGTGGGCTAACCCACTCTTTACACTAAAATACCTTTCTTATTAAATTATAACATAAATTAGTAGAATTACAACTTATTACAAAAATTAGTTAATCTATAAGTTTTAAAAATTAAATAGAGAAATTTGATTTGTCTCATCAAGATCAATTAACATTCCATTTTTTTGTAAAATTGTAATTACTGAGTTGCCAGCCTTAGTCCTCCTAGAAAAGTCTTCTATGGATAAAAACTTTGACTTCAGAGCTTCTGCTTCAATGCTATTAGCACAGTTCTCACCAATGCCTGGTATTGCCCTTAGTGGCATTCTTATCTTTTTATCTTCTATAGTAAACTTGGATGCCTTTGATTTATATAGATCAGCTGGTAAAAATTCAAAGCCTCTTGCGTACATCTCAAGAGCAACTTCAGACACTCTTATTTCTCCCTTGTCCTTTGCAGTTGGGTTTTGAATTTCCCTTAAAATTTTTATTCTATTATTTAAAAAACTTGGTCCTTCAATAATATTTTCTCCATTAAAGTCATTTAATTTAATAGTGAAATAGGTTGCATAAAAGGCAAGAGGATAATTTAATTTATAGTAAGCTATTCTAAAGGAGAGCATTACATAGGCAACGGCATGAGCCTTAGGGAACATGTACTTAATTTTTTTACAAGAATCAATATACCATTCAGGCAAATCTAAATTCTTCATTATCTTTTCTTGTTCTTCAGTAAGCCCCTTTCCTTTTCTAACTTTTTCCATGGTGTCAAAGGCCATTTTATTTTCTGCACCTGCATTTATTAGATAAACCATAATGTCTTCTCTTGTTGCAATAACATCTTTAAGTTCGGCTCTTCCTGAGTCTACAAGCTCTTGGGCATTTGAAATCCATACATCAGTGCCATGTGATAGTCCAGAAATTCTTACTAAGTCAGCAAAATTCTTTGGCTTTGTTTCCTTTAGCATAGAAATTACAAAAGATGTACCAAATTCTGGTATGCCCAGAGTTCCTGTTTCGCAAGAAAAAATTTCTTCATCCATGTTAAAAATTTCTGCACTATTAAATATGGATAGAGTCTTTTCATCGTCTAGTCTAATTTCATTTGAATCAAGTCCAGTGAAGTCTTCAAGCATTTTAATAATAGTAGGACCATCGTGACCAAGTATATCTAGCTTTAAAATCTTTCCATGAATAAAGTTATAGTCAAAGTGAGTTGTAATTACTCCTGATGTTGCATCATCTGCCGGATACTGAATTGGCGTGAAGTCAAAAATACTTTTGCTCTTAGGCACAATCATAACGCCGCCTGGATGTTGTCCGCTAGTTCTTTTTCCGTCAGTTATTTCCTTTGCCAGTCTATCTATTTCAACAGGCGAAATATTTTTGCCTTCAAAGTATTTTTTTACATAGCCATAGGCGGTTTTCTCTGCAATTTTTCCAATAGTTCCTGCCCTAAATACATAGCCCTCACCAAATAATTCTTCTGTGTATTTATGTGCTTGAGGTTGATATTCACCAGCGAAGTTTAAATCAATATCTGGTTCCTTGTCTCCATAAAAACCTAAAAATACTTCGAAAGGAATGTTGTGGCCATCTTTTCTCATTGGACTTCCACATTTAGGACAAACTTTATCTGGCATGTCAACACCAGAACCGTAAGTTAAATCTTTTGTAAACTCTGAGTGTTTACAATTTGGACAGATATAATGTGGTGGAAGTGGATTTACCTCTGTTATGCCAGACATTGTTGCAACAAAGGACGACCCAACAGAACCCCTGGAGCCAACTAAAAATCCATCGTCATTAGATTTTTTTACAAGCTTTTGAGCAATTATATAAAGTACTGAATATCCATTTGAAATTATAGATTTAAGTTCCTTTTCCAATCTCTCTTCAACAATCTCCGGGAGCTTATCACCATAAATTTCGTGAGCCTTTTTATAAGTCATTTCTCTTAGACTTTCGTCAGAACCCTCTATTACTGGTGGATATTTGCCATCGGGAATTGGTTTAATGGCATTTATTTCATCCTTTAACTTATTTGTATTTTTAACTACAACTTCATAAGCTTTTTCTTCACCAAGATAAGAAAATTCATTAAGCATTTCTTCTGTAGTTTTAAAATAAAATTTTTGCTCGCGACTAGCTCTAGGATCAGGCCTACCTGGTTTTCCATTTAAAACAATTCGCCTTAAAATATCTTCTGACTCTTCAAGATAATAAGTGTCTGAATCAGCAATAACTGGAATTTCTAATTTTTCTCCAAGCCACAAGATTTTTTTATTTATTTCTCTAATGTCTTCTATACTGAATTTTCCATCTTCAATTGCCATTATATTATCGCTTGCTGGTTGAATCTCCAAGAAGTCATAGTATTTTGCAATTTCTAGAAGTTCATCATCAGGGCACATTCTATAAACTGCATCGAAAAGTTCCGAGCTGGCATTGCCTGAGCCCACTAAAATTCCTTCCCTATATTTATCCAATAGACTTCGAGGAACTTTTGCAGTAAAATTATAAAATTGCATATGAGATGCAGATATCAGTTTGTATAAATTTTTTAGCCCAACTTCATCCTTAGCAATTAATAAGAGGGAACTTTCAAACAATCGTTTAGAATCTATGTTTATGATTGCATGGTTAAGATTGTCAAAATTAAATTCCTTATCCCTTTTAAATCTTTCAATTAATTTTATAAACATGGCAGCAGTAGCTTCAGCATCATTTACTGCCCTGTGAGCTCCAACAAGAGAAATTCCAAGATTTTTACAAAGAGTTCCCAAGTTAAATCTCTTCATGTCAGTCATAAGGGCTCTTGCCAAGACTAGGGTATCTAAGATTAGGTGCTTAAATTCTAAATTATTATTTGCATATTCCCTTCTTATAAAGGAAATATCGAATTTTGCATTATGGGCAACTAAGACAGAGTCCTTTGCAAATTCGTAAAATTTTGGGATTACTTCTTCGATTGTAGGTTCATTTTCCACCTTCGCATTGCTAATGCCAGTAAGTTCAACAACAACTTGGGGAATTTCTCTTTCTGGATTAATTAATTGTGAAAATCTATCTACAATTGTTCCATCAACAATTTTTACTGCACCAATTTCTGTAATTTTATCATTTCTAGAAGATAGTCCAGTAGTTTCTATATCGAAGACGACATAAGAATTATAATTTTTATTAGGATCATAATTTGTAACGATTTTTTCTTTGTCGTCAACAAAATTTATATCTGTGCCATATAAAATTTTAAGTCCAGTAGCTTCTCCTGCTTCCATTGCTTCTGGAAATCCCTGAACATCATTTGTGTCAGCTATAGCTAGTGCATCGTGACCCCATAGTTTTGCTCTTTTTGCAAAATCAGTAAAGGAAGTTACACCAGACATTTGTGACATTTTTGAGTGAATTCTAAATTCCGTTCTCTTTTCCTTGGAGTAATCCATGCGAATTACTTTGTCTCTTTTTTCAATGTATCTTATCATAAGAGTCTCACATTTTGAAAAACTATCATAATTTACATTTCCAGTTATTAAAACATGATCGCCTCTTTTGAAACTTTCCAAAAATTCTTCAGTTTTTTCTGGTTTTAAAAATATTTTGGCAAGTGTTGAAGAAGTATAGTCTGTTACAGATAGGGAAACTAAAAAATTCCCAGATTTTATTTCTCGACTATCAATGTTAAAGATATCAACTTCCACAGTGACCTTTTGTGAATTGACATTTATATCAATGAGCCTTTGAGTATTATCAATATCTTTTTTTCCATAAGAATTTACTTTTTTCGCTTTGCTTTCCTTTATTTTATTTTCTGCCTTAGTCTTAATTTCCAATTCATGCTTTGCAGAAATCACTTCTTCTGCTTCGTCGATTTGCGAAATAAAGGACTCAATATTGTCATCTTCTACTATTTCTTTTACAAAGTCAAAGTCAATTTTATAGTAGCCAAATACTTTTAGTTCCTCTTCCAAATAATGACCAAAGCCATTTTTTGTTAGAGTGTAATAAGCTTCTTCACTTGGAAGTACTATTTCAATTTTATTTTTTTCTTTATTAATTTCAATTTCTTCAATCCAAATTTTTGAAGATGGATTGTACTTTAGTATTTCCGCACAAATTAAATCATCTTCACTTTTGTAGAGAGAAGATGACTTGAATTCAATATAAATTTTATATTCTTCTAAATTTTTTGAAAAAATCTCTTTAATTTTTTTCTTTAAATTTGTATCTAAATCTTCTTTAGAAGTTATTACAAAAAATACCTCGCCACTATTCTTATTTCTCTTAATAGAATCAATGGAAATATCATCTGAAACTTCTAAAGATGTGATTTCTAATTTTTTAAAAATATTTTTTAATAAAAGCAAATTTTCACCCGATTTTTTCTATTTCTGATAAAAGTTCACTTAAAAGTTTTTCTTCAGGAACTTTTTTTACGATTTCGCCCTTTTTAAAAATAAGTCCATTTCCATTTCCACAGGCAATTCCAATGTCTGCTTCTCTAGCTTCGCCTGGACCATTTACTGCACAGCCCATTATGGCTACTTTTAAATTCTTATCCATTGCGTAAAGTCTGTCTTCAACATTTTTTACAATTTCAATTAAATCCACCTTGGTTCTGGCACAAGTAGGACAAGAAATTAAATCTATTCCCTCTCTTCTGAGGTCTAGTGCCTTTAAAATGTCTTTTCCAGCTATGACTTCATCCAATGGATCTGATGTTAGAGAAACTCTTATTGTGTCGCCAATTCCTTCGGCTAAAAGAGTTCCTATTCCAATTGCAGACTTAACAACGCCCTTCTTTGGTGTGCCTGCTTCAGTGACACCAAGATGAAGTGGATAATTTGACATCTCAGAAAATTTTCTATAACTTTCTATTGTCAAGTTTACACTTGATGCTTTAAGAGAGACAGCAATATCGTAAAAATTATTTTTTTCAAGAATTTCCACTTCTTCCATGGCACTAAGACATATTGAAGATGCATTTACCCCCTTAAACTTATCTAAAAACTCCTCTTTTATAGAACCAGAATTCACGCCAACTCTTATGGGGATGTTATAAAACTTACAAGCTTCTATTACTTCTTTTATCTTCCATGAGTCGCCAATGTTTCCTGGGTTTAATCTTATGGCATCACTTTCATTTTCAGCTGCAGCTAGAGCCAGTTTATAATCAAATTGAATGTCAGAAATTATTGGAATTTTTATCTCCTTTTTTATCTCTCTAAGTGCGGCTGCATCATCTAAATCATTTACAGCCACTCTAATAATGTCGCAGCCAGCTTCTTCTAATTTTTTTATTTGTGAAACAGTGGATTTTACATCCTTCGTATTGGTGTTAGTCATTGATTGGATTGAAATAAAAGAATCTCCTCCAACTGGCACCTTGCCAACATAAATTTTCTTTGTCTCTTTTCTCTTTATCATTTACTAAACAACCTTCCAATATCATTAAATATAGTTACATAAATCATTAAGCTAAATAAAATACTAATTCCAATTAGAGAAAGACCTTGTTCAAATTTTTCATTTATAGGCTTGCCTCTTAGAGCTTCAATTAACAAAAATAAAAATTTTCCTCCATCAAGAGCAGGAATTGGCAGTAAATTAAATACACCGAGATTGACAGAAATAAGTGCTAAAATCTGTAAAAAATTTAAAAAGCCCTTAGATGATTCTGAGCCAATCATTTGTACAACTCCAACAGGTCCAGATAAATATTCCATTTTAAAGGAACCGTCAAAAATCATTTTTAAGCTCTTTAAAATCATAAGGGACATTTCACCTGTCCTCTTGGCACCAAGCTCTATAGACTTAAAAAATGAGTGCTTAAGCTTAGATGTAATGCCAATTAAATACATCTTATTTTCTTCTGAATATTTTGGCTTTAAATTAATATCTAATTTTTCACCATTCCTATTAATTTTTAGATTAATTTCTTCATCCTTTTTATCACTAATTAAAGAATTAATCTCGTAAATATCCTTAGTTTTAACTTTATCTATTTCTATTATTTTATCTCCAGCTTTTAATCCAGCATTTTCTGCTGGAGAATCCTTAATTACCTTATCAATTTCATTTGAACCATAGCCAACAATCGAAAAAATTATGGTAAAGGCAAGAAAGGCTAAAATAAAATTCATAAAAGCACCGGCAAGAACAACTGCCATTCTCTTTAAAATAGGAGCATTATTAAAGGATCTGGGATCGTGAGAACTTTCCTCTTCCCCTTCCATGGCAACATAACCACCAATGGGTAGTGCTCTAAGACTATAAGAAGTCTCACCATTTTGTTTTTGAAAAAGTTTTGGTCCCATGCCTATGGAAAATTCATTGACTTTTATTCCTGATAGTTTTGCCACTGTGAAGTGCCCAAATTCATGAAGCATTACAACTAATAGAAAAACTACTAGAGAACTAATTAAAGTGATCATCTGTCCTCCTTAAATAAAGTTGTACAAGATATAAATAAAGGGACTGATAAAAATTAAACTATCAAACCTATCTAAAATACCGCCATGTCCAGGAAGGATTTGTGCGTAGTCCTTTATCTCTGTGTATCTTTTTATCTTAGACGCAAATAAATCGCCAAATTGACCAGAAATAGAAGATAAAAATATAATAAATACTACAAGAGCATTAATATCATAAATTGCATTGTTCTTATTGAGCATTACAAAATAAATACTTGTAATGACAAGAGCAAAAAAAGTTCCCCCAATTGCACCTTCAATAGATTTATTTGGGCTTACCCTTTCAATTAACTTGTGCTTTCCAAAAGTTGAGCCCACAAAATAGGCAAAGGTATCTGTTGAAAAGGAAATAATAAAGCCAGCAATAATTAAGTAAATGTCGTCAATGCTTCCAAGCAAATTAAGTAAAAATATTGCATAAAAATAAGTAAATGTTGTATAAGCATAGTTGCTCAATTCATAATCATCTAAATGAACAAAAAGGCATGAGTTTACAACAAAAAATAAGACAAGAGAGAAAATTAAGTTTTTATCAAAAAAAGAGCATAAAAAAGTTATAAGAGCTCCAAAAAACAAGATTGGCAAAAATAATTTTATGCCTTTTTTGTAAAGAGCGTTGTACATTTCTCTTACAGCTTCAAGACTAATAATAAAAAAAGAAATTTTTATTGCCTTTAGCCCCAAATAAAAAATTAGAATTATTAATAAAATACCAACTGCACCAGTGGTAACTCTCTTTTGTAGATCTGTCAAATTTAAAGTCCTCCATACCTTCTATTTCGTTTTTGAAAATCATAAATAGCTTTGTAAAAATCATTTTCATGAAAATCTGGCCACAAAATATTCGAAAAATAAAATTCACTATAGGCTAATTGATAAAGTAAAAAATTAGAAACTCTAAGCTCACCACTTGGTCTAATTAAGAGATCCAGATCATCTTGTCCTGTGGTATATAAATAATTTTTAAAGCTTTCTGTATCAATATCATCAAGGGAAATTTTCCCATCAATAATATCTTTGCAAATATTTTTACTAGCCCTAACTATTTCACTTTGTCCGCCATAATTTAGCCCAATATTTAATATCATTTTATCATTTGATTTTGTTTCCTGCAACGCATCTTCAATTAGTTTGACAATTGGGTCTGGAAAGGCTCTGTAGTCACCTAGAACTTTAATTCTTACATTATTCTTTTTAATTTTTTCCAACTGGCTTTTTATGTAAAAGGCTAATAAATCCATTAGCTTTGAAATTTCCTCTTCTGGTCTCTTCCAATTTTCTGTTGAAAAAGCATATAGGGTTAAGGATTTAATATTTATTTTATAAGCTGCTTCAACAATTTCAATAACTCTTTTAGTACCTTCTTTATGACCAAAGCTTCTAGGCATATTTCTATTTTTTGCCCATCTTCCATTGCCATCCATTATTATTCCAACATGTTTTGGAATGTTATTTAAGTCTAATTCTTCGTAATAATTCATAAAACTCCTTAAAAAAAGAGCCTTAGAATAATCTAAGGCTAAAAATCAAATTTCCATAAGTTCTTTTTCTTTATTTTCTGCTACTTTGTCAACTTCTTTAATATATTTATCTGTCAACTTTTGAATGTCTTCTTCATAGGAAGCTTTATCATCTTCAGAAATTTCTTTAGCTTTTTCTGCTTTTTTAATATCTTCCATAGCATCTCTTCTTACATTTCTAATAGAAATTTTTGCCTCTTCAGCATACTTTCCAACTAGCTTTGTAAGATCTCTTCTTCTTTCCTCTGTAAGTTGAGGAATAGCTAATCTAATAATTTTTCCATCATTAGAAGGAGTTATTCCTAAATCAGATTTTAATATTGCCTTTTCAATATCTGGGATTAAATTTGCATCCCATGGTTGAATAGCAAGAAGTCTTGGCTCTGGAGCAGAAAGACTAGCAACTTGATTAATTGGAGTTTTTTGTCCATAATAATCAACATGAATTTTGTCAAGTAAAGTAGTATTAGCACGACCTGCTCTTATAGACTGAAGTGATTCAGTAAGTGAGCCTACAGTTTTATTCATTCTAGACTCAGTATTCTTTTTTAGATCAGATATCATAATATCCTCCTATTTAACGCTTGTACCAATATCTTCGCCACATACAACTTTAAACATTGCATCTTCTTCATCTATTCCAAATACTCTTAAAGGAATACTGTTGTCCATGCAAAGAGTTGTTGCTGTGCCATCCATAATCTTTAAGTTTTTATTTAAGATTTCTCTATAACTTAAATTGTCATATTTTTTTGCATTTTCATTAATATTAGGGTCAGAATCATAAATTCCATCTGTTCCCTTTTTAGCTAGTAATATAACATCAGCATCAATTTCTGCAGCCCTAAGTGCAGCAGCAGTGTCAGTTGAAAAGTATGGATTTCCAACTCCAGCTGAAAATATTACAACGCGACCTTTTTCTAAATGTCTAATAGCACGCCTTCTAATATAAGGTTCAGCAACTTGCCTCATATCGATAGCAGTTTGCACACGAGTAATAACGCCTAATTTTTCAAAAGAGTCCTGCAATGCTAAAGCGTTCATTACAGTACCTAACATACCCATATAATCAGATGTAGCACGATCAATATTATTTTCGTCGCGTCCTCTCCAAAAGTTTCCGCCACCTACAACAATACCAATCTCAACACCTAAGTCATAAATTTTCTTTACTTGCTTTGCAATTAAATTGACATAATTAATGTCAATGCCAACGGAATTTGAGCCAGCCAAGGCTTCTCCGCTGAGTTTTAAAACAATTCTCTTATATTTTGGCATTTACTCCTCCAATTTGTTAACCTATTTGTTTTGCTACTTCTTCAGCAAAGTCTTCTTCTCTCTTTTCAAGACCTTCGCCAACTTCAAATCTAACAAATCTTCTGATTTTAATGTTTTCACCAATTTTTGCAATTAAATCATTTAAAATATCTTGAATTTTTTTATCTGGATCCTTAATGAAATCTTGGTCTAGTAGACAAATTTCTTCATAGAATTTTTCAAGTCTACCTTCAACCATTTTTTCAATAATGTGTTCAGGTTTATTTTCGCCCCTAGCTTGTTCAGTAAGAATTTTTCTTTCGTGTTCTACTTCTTCAGCTGGAACTTCTTCACGACTAACATACTTTGGAGCAACTGCTGCAATTTGCATAGCAATATCTCTTACAAAAGACTTAAACTCTTCGTTTTTAGCAACGAAATCAGTTTCAGAGTTAACTTCAACAAGAACTCCAATTCTTCCACCGTGAATGTAAGAATCAACAAGACCTTCAGATGCAATTCTTGAAGACTTCTTTGCTACAGATGCAAGACCCTTTTCTCTTAGAAAGTCTATTGCCTTGTCCATATCACCATTTGTTTCTGTTAAAGCCTTCTTGCAGTCCATCATGCCTGCTCCAGATTTTTCTCTCAATTCTTTAACTAATGCTGCTGTAATAGCCATTTTAATTCACTCCTTATTTATTTTAAAAAAAGAGAGTTTTAAAGGATTACTTTAGAACTCTCGAAATATCTTTACTCTTCTATAGTTGACTTTTCTTCCTCAACAGTTTCTTCAACTTCTTCAATTTCTACAGAAACTTCTTGAGCGGATTCATCATAATCGTTGTCGCTATCTTCAATTTGACTACCTTGTTTTCCTTCAATAACTGCATTTGCAATAGTTTCAGTAATAAGTTTTACTGCTCTAATTGCATCATCATTTCCTGGAATTGGAATATCAACTTCTTCAGGATCACAATTTGTATCAACGATACCGATAACTGGAATTCCTAGAATATGAGCTTCTTTAACTGCAATTCTTTCTTTTTTAGGGTCAACAATAAATAAAGCTTGAGGCATTCCCTTCATTTCTTTAATTCCACCAAGGAATTTTTCAAGTTTTTCTCTTTCATGTAATAATTGAGCAACTTCTTTTTTAGGAAGAACATCAAAAGTACCATTTTCTTCCATTTCGAATAACTTGTAAAGTCTTTCGATTCTCTTATTAATAGTTTTGTAGTTAGTTAAAAGACCACCTAACCATCTTTGGTTAATGTATGGCATTCCACATTTTGTAGCTTCTTTTTCTATTGCATCTTGAGCTTGCTTTTTTGTACCAACAAATAGAATTTCACCATTGTTTGCTGCAATCTCTCTTACAAAGTCATAAGTTTCTTCTACTTTTTTTACAGTTTTTTGAAGATCGATTATATAAATACCGTTTCTTTCGGTAAATATAAATCTCTTCATCTTAGGGTTCCATCTTCTAGTTTGATGTCCAAAGTGAACACCAGCTTCTAATAAGTTTTTCATTGAAATTACTGACATTTAAGCCACCTCCGTGTTTTTTTCCTCCATTTTTA
The DNA here is from genome assembly GCF_040096015.1 of Peptoniphilus hominis (ex Hitch et al. 2025). Lineage (NCBI taxonomy): Bacteria > Bacillati > Bacillota > Tissierellia > Tissierellales > Peptoniphilaceae > Peptoniphilus > Peptoniphilus hominis (ex Hitch et al. 2025). Next base: position 232,324 of record NZ_JBBMFO010000001.1, read on the forward strand.
TCATCTATCAAAGGGACCAAATTGGCAACTCCTTTAATATCAAAAAATGTGTGTATTACTTACCGCATAAAAGTATAACATAGCCGGTTAAAATTATCAATAATTTGTTTGTATTGTATTCATTTTTATTTAGACCTATCTTGATAATTGTTTTGAATGAAAAATTATTGTAGAAAATTTTTATATAAAAAAGAGCCAGCTTATAAAACACTGACTCCTTTATGTAAAACCTCTCCATGAGGAGAGATTTTCTTAATGAAATTAGTAAGCAACAAATTTGTTTCCTGCACATCCGCAAATTGGACATTTATCTTCTTCTTCAAAAGTGATATATCCACATACAGGACATAGATAGATTTTTTCAACATCAAGGTCTTTTCCTGCATCAACTGCTTCTTTTGCTTCTAAATATCTTTTAGCGTGAACTTTTTCTGCAGCTGTAGCGAATTTCATAGCCTTAACTGCTTCTTGTTCACCTTGCATTTCTGCAACAGCTATAAATGCTGGATACATTTGAGTTGATTCAAAAATTTCACCATTTCTTGCAGCTTCAAGGTTATCAGATGTGCTGTTGATTCCAAATCCTGCCATAGAAGTTACAGCAAAATCTCCAGATACATCTCTTAAAGCTTTGAAGTGAAGTGTTGCGTGAATTTTTTCTGCATCAGCAGTTGCATCAAAAAGTCTCTTAACATTTTTGAAGCCATCTTTTTCAGCTACATTGCCCCAGATATTATATCTAGTACGAGCTTGAGATTCTCCACCGAATGCGGATCTTAGATTGTCACTTGTCATTTGATTCATAATATTACCCCCCATAAAATTAATTTAATAATAAAATTACAATTAATATTATAGACTATTGTTTATGAAAAATCAAATATATGCACTAAATAAATCTAATATTTATTTTTTGTTTTTTAATCAATATTTTCGATTTTTTGAGTTTGATCATGTGTTATCAAAGCATCAATTATTTCATCCAAGTCACCGTCGTTAATGGCGTCAATTCTGTGAGAAGTGAAATTGATTCTGTGATCAGTTACTCTTCCTTGCGGATAATTGTAGGTCCTAATTCTTTCAGACCTATCTCCAGTTCCAATTTGTAAAGATCTCTCCATGGATTCTTTTTCATTTTGCTCTTGAAGTTTTAAATCATATAATTTTGATCTAAGTAACTTCATGGCTTTCTCTTTATTTCTAAGTTGTGATTTTTCATCTTGGCAAGAAATTACTATTCCAGTAGGAATGTGAGTTAGTCTAACTGCAGAGTCAGTAGTGTTTACACATTGCCCACCATTACCTGAGGCACGGAAGACGTCAAATTTAATTTCAGATGGATCAATTTCAATATCCACATCTTCAGCCTCTGGTAAAACTGCAACAGTTGCTGTAGAAGTGTGAATTCTACCGCCACTTTCTGTTTCAGGAACTCTTTGAACTCTGTGAACTCCTGATTCATATTTAAGTCTTGAGTATGCTCCATTACCTATTATCATAAAGACAATTTCTTTAAATCCGCCAATGCCAATTTCATTGGAAGAAATAGTTTCTACCTTAAAGCCTTTTCTTTCGGCGTACCTAACATATTGTCTGTACAATACTCCAGCAAAAAGTGCTGCTTCATCTCCGCCAGCACCTGCACGAATTTCTACCATAACATTTTTACTGTCGTTTTTATCTTTAGGAATCAATAAAACTTTTAAATCATTTTCTAAAGTTTCAATTTTTTTTGTTCCTTCGTTAATTTCTTCTCTAACTAAATCTTTAAATTCATCATCTAATTTTTCTTTTATCAATTCTTTATTTTCGTTTAAAGCCTTTAGCGTATTTTTATATTCTCTATATTTTGCAACAATTGGCTCTATCTCAGCATGTTCAATGGCCTTTTGTTGGTAAAGTTTAGAGTCATTAATAATTTCCACATTGCTCAAATCTTTTTCGAGCTCTACTAATCTCTCTTCAAAAACCGAAAGTTTTTCGTACATATTTACCCCTATACCTTTAATCGTCCCACTACTACTCTATCTAAATTATTCAGATCCTTATAAATTTCAAGGTCAAAATTTTCCCTCATTATTGAAGAAATATCTTCAGCCTCATCATATCCTATCTCAAATACTAAAAACCCATGACTATTTAAAAATCTTGGCGCATCTTTAATGATCTTTCTGTAAAAATAAAGTCCATCACTTCCGCCATCTAGTGCAAGTCTCGGTTCATGTTCTCTTACTTCTACTTGCAGATTTTCTATCTCATGAGATTTAATATAGGGCGGATTTGAATAAATTAAATCAAATTTCTCATTAATTTCTTCAAATAAATTGCTCTCTAAAATTTTAATATTTGATTTTAAATTATTTTTATTTACATTAGTATTTTTAATAGCCTGAGGACTTATATCAACTGCTGTTATATCCACCTGTCCCTTAGTTTCAAGGTCAAGTGTAACACTAACAATTCCACTTCCACATCCAATTTCAAGAAGATTCTTAATATTGTTATTCTTTAGGATTTTTAAAATTACTTCTACAGAAATTTCTGTATCCTGTCTTGGTATTAAAACACCCTCTAATACAGTGAAAGTTCTTCCGTAAAAATCTTCTCTTCCCAAAATATACTGTAGAGGTAGACCCTCTTGCCTCTTTTTTAAAATGTCAAAATATTTTTTTTCAACTGAAGCAGGTAATTCTTCATTGTCGTGAGAAACTAAATAAGACAAGTCTTTCTCCAAAATTTCTCCTAAAATTTTTCTAGTTTCATAAATAGGATCTGTATATTCTAAGTTTTTTAAAAAATCTCTACCCTCTATTAGGGCTTCTTTTATCTTCATAAATTTAAGTAATAAAAAAGGTTAGCTAGGCTAACCTCATTGTCATTTATTTCTCTTGTATCTGCTATTGAATTTTTCAATTCTTCCGCCATGATCAGAGAGTTTTTGCTTTCCTGTAAAGAAAGGATGACAAGCTGAACAAATTTCAACTTTTAAATCTTCTTTAACAGATCCTGTTTTAAAAGTGTTGCCACAAGCACAAGTTACTGTAGCTTCTTTATAATCTGGATGAATTCCTTTTTTCATTGTTTAGCCCCCTTAAACTTTTTTATAACTCAATTTTAATATTATAACACAATTTTCATTGTAGTACAAATATATTTATTACCTTAATTATTATACAATATATAAGGCTATAAATCAACATTTGAAGCAAGAAAGATAATTATTTTTCTAAAAATTCTTTGTTATTTTTTGTCTTAGATAATTTATCTAAAAATTTTTCTGTCACATCTTCAATGTTGTCTTCATTTAAATTATTTCTAAATTCATAATTAAAGGCAAGTTCTTCCTTAGTCAACAAGAACTCTTCTTTCCTAGTGCCTGATTTTAAAATATCAATTGCTGGAAAAATTCTTTTTTCTGAAAGACTTCTGTTGAGGTGAAGTTCCATATTGCCTGTTCCCTTAAACTCTTCGAAGATTACATCGTCCATCCTTGAACCAGTATCTACAAGAGCAGTGGCAAGGATTGTCAAACTTCCGCCCTCTTCAATGTTTCTTGCTGCGCCAAAAAATCTCTTTGGCTTGTGAAGAGACAATGGATCAAGTCCACCTGAAAGAGTCTTTCCACTTGTAGGAGTAATTAAATTATAGGCACGAGAAAGTCTTGTAAGGGAGTCTAAAAGTATTACTACATCCTCTTTGTTTTCTACTAATCTCTTTGCCCTATCGATTACCATTTCTGCAACTCGAGTGTGGTTTTTAGGATTTTCATCAAAGGTTGAATAGACAACTTCACCCTTGACTGATCTTTTCATGTCAGTAACCTCTTCCGGCCTTTCATCTACAAGAAGAACGATTAAGTGTAGATCAGGATAATTAGTATTTAAAGACTTAGAGATCTTTTTTAATAGAGTTGTCTTTCCTGATTTTGGTTGTGAAACTATGAGTCCCCTTTGACCTAGACCAACTGGTGAGAGTAAATCAATTACTCTCATGGCAATGTCTTCTTCCTCTGTTTCAAGATTTATTTTCTTCTTAGGATAAATTGGTGTCAAGTTATCAAAAAATGGTCTATTTAAAATTTTTGATGGGTGCATGCCATTTACTGATTTAATAAATAGGAGGGCGTTGAAATTTTCTCCATCCTTTGGAGGTGACTTGATTCCAAGAATTTCGTCGCCATTTCTTAGCCTAAATTTTCTAATTTGCGATGGAGATACATAAATGTCTTCTTCGCTTGGAAGATAATTAATTCTTCTCAAAAATCCATAGCCATCTTGATGTAGCTCCAAAATACCCTTGACATAGTCCTTGTCTTCTAAATTTTTTAATGTTTCTTGAGCATTTTCAGAAAGGTCTAATTTCTCTATTTTTTCATTTTCTCTTAGTGAGTTTATTTTTTTAATTAAGTCTTCCTTCTTTAAATTGTAGGATTTTTCTATTCCATAATCCTTTGCAATTTCCCTAAGCTCAGCTACCTTTAATTTGTCTAAAGGCATATCTTTTATTGGCAATTCTCCTCTTATAATATAGTGCTTCAAATCATCAATATGGTAATTATCTGCATCTTTTAAACCCAAGGATTTAGAAATTCTCCTCAAATCATCAATTGATTTATTTTTTAATTCATTGTCATTACTCATAATAAATTATTTAGCGTAGTCTGGTTTTAAGTCAAGGGAATGGATTGATTTAATAAATCTTTGAGTTCCACTTGGAAGTCTTAAAACTAAGGTGTCAGTTTTTGCCTTATTGTCTCCGTAATATTTTACTCCTTCAAGAATTTCTCCTGAAGTGATGCCAGTTACTGAGAAAATAACTTCATTGCCCTTTACTAAATCTTCAATTGTATAAACTTTTTTCAAGTCTGAATCTAAGTCTCTACATCTTTGTTCTTGTTTTTCATCTGTTGGATGAAGTCTTCCTTGGAAATCTCCACCTAAACATTTTAGAGCTGCTGCAGCAATAACACCTTCAGGCGCACCGCCACGACCAATAACAAGGTCCACTCCAGAATCTTCATAACAAGTTTCAATAGCTGTAACTACATCTCCGTCAGATACTTTTTTAACTCTTGCACCAATAGAAATAATTTCATTTATTAAGTCTTCGTGTCTTGGTCTATCAAGAACTGCAACAACTATGTCATCAATATTTTTGTTAAGTGCCTTTGCAACTCTCTTGATATTTTCTGATGGAGTATCATCTAACTTTATAAGTCCCTTAGCCTTAGGTCCGCAAGCAATTTTGTCCATATAAATATCAGGAGCATTTAAAAGGCATCCCTTTGGAGCTACAGCCAAAACAGCAATAGAATTATCCATACCATTGGCAATAGAATTTGTTCCGTCAATTGGGTCAACGGCAATGTCTACTTCTTCTTCCCCATCTTTTGTGCCAATTTTTTCGCCAATGTATAGCATAGGAGCTTCATCAATTTCTCCTTCACCTATTACAACAGTTCCGTCAATATCAACTGTGTCAAACATTCTTCTCATGGCATCCACTGCAGCGCCATCTGCTGCGTTTTTGTCACCCTTTCCAAGCCATTTGCCTGCTGAAAGTGCTGCTGCTTCTGTTACTCTTGCTAAGTTTAATGCTAAATTTCTGTCCATCTTATTTCTCCTTTGTCTTTACATTTTTAAAATCTTCTAAAAATTTTTCTAAACCACTATCTGTCAATTGATGCTTAATCATTTCTTTAAATATTTTATATGGAATTGTTGCAATATCAGCACCAGTTCTTGCAACATCTTCTACATGATTAATGTGTCTTATGCTTGCCGCAATAATTTTAGTTTCATATCCATACTCTTTAAAAATATAGGCAATATCAGCCACAAGATCCATGCCAGATTCACCAATATCGTCTAGTCTTCCCATAAAAGGACTTACGAAAGTAGCTCCAGCATTTGCTGCATGAAGAGCCTGTGAAACTGAAAATACTAAAGTGACATTGGTTCTTATGCCATCTTTACTTAAAATACTTACAGCCTTAAGTCCTTCTTCAATCATGGGAATTTTTATTACAATATTTTTGGAAATTTTAGCAAGTTCTCTCGCCTCTTTAAGCATTCCATCTAAGTCTGTAGAAATAACTTCTGCTGAAATATCTCCATCAACAATATCTGAAATTTCTTTAATTACATCTTCAAAAACTCCACCACTCTTTGCAATTAAACTTGGATTAGTTGTAACTCCAGAAAGCACTCCCCAAGAATTAATTTCGCGTATTTCTTCGATATTTGCTGTGTCAATAAAAAATTTCATCTTTTTTAATCATCCCTTTCAAGTAAACATACTGCTTCTGAGGAAATTCCCTCTCCTCTGCCAATAAAACCAAGTTTTTCAGTTGTTGTCGCCTTTATAGAAATATTTTCTACATCAGTATTTAAAATTTCAGCAATAACCTTTTTCATGTCATCAATATAAGGTGCCAGCTTTGGCTTTTGGCAAGCAATAACTGAGTCTATATTTCCAATTTTATAGTTTTTCCCTTTCATTATTTCATAAACTCTCTTTAAAAGAATTTTTGAATCAATATCCTTGTATTCATTGTCAGTATCCGGAAAATGATGGCCAATGTCACGAAGGGCAAGGGCTCCTAAAATTGAATCCATAATTGCGTGGATAAGCACATCTGCATCTGAATGACCAAGAAGTCCTTTCTCATAGGGGATTTCTATGCCGCCAATAAAAAGTTTCCTATCATCTACCAACTTGTGGACATCATAACCAATTCCTATTCTCATGTCTTCACCTTCTTCACAAGTATATTTGCAATAGATAAATCTTCTCTTGTAGTAATTTTTATATTGTCATAGGAGTTGTAAATTAATTTTACCTTGACTCCAGTTTTTTCAACTAAGGAACAATCATCAGTCCCATAATAACCTTCTGAATAAGCTTGTTCATAGGCTTTTATAAGAATTTCTTTTTTAAAAACTTGTGGAGTTTGAACTTGCCAAAGTCTATTCCTATTTGGCGTATAATCAACTATTTCTCCATCCATGGAGACCTTTATAGTGTCCTTAACAGGATTTGCCAAGACTGTTGCCCCAGTTTCCATTACACTTTCAATGGCTTCGTCAATTTTTTCTACTGAAACAAAGGGCCTTGCACCGTCATGAGTAAGGACTATGTCAGTTTCCTCAGGCATATTTAATAGACCGTTATTTATAGAATCTTGCCTCTCTTTGCCTCCGTAGACAATTTTATAGTTCATGTTGATTTTGTATTTATCAATTATGTCATTTACATAGTGCATGTCGCTTTTCTTTACGATTAAGATCAAAAAGTCAACATACTTAGATTTTTCAATTTTTTTAATAGTATGAGCAAGAATTGGCTTTCCATCAATGGCAAGGAATTGCTTGTTAATTCCCATTTTCATCCTCTTGCCCATGCCTGCTGCTGCAACAAAGGCTGTTACAAAATTATTATTAAACATGGCATCACTCTTCTTCAAGCTGCAAATTATTTACAGCGTATTTTAAAAGTTCACCTGCTATAGGAGCTGCAGCTTGTGACCCAAAATCCTTTACATTTGGAATTACAACTGCAATTGCAACCTTTGGATCATCTGCTGGAGCAAAGCCAACGAACCAGGCGTTGTTTGTTCCTTCTTTTAAGTCTAGTTGTGCAGTACCAGTCTTCCCTGCAACCTTCATGCCAGATACATAGGCTTCTGTACCAGTACCATTGTTGACAACATTTATCATATATTTTGTAATTTGATCTGCATTTTCCTTAGAAGTAACTTCACTTAAAACTGTTGGTGTATTTCTCACAACATTCTTGCCATCAGAAGAATCAATTCTCTTAACTATGTGAGGTTGCATCATTACTCCATCATTAGCAATAGTTGATGCCACCATGCACATTTCCAGAGGCGTAACTAAAAGCGTATCATGACCAATTCCTGCAGCTCCAAGTGCAGTTTTATCAAAGCCACTTCTCTTATAGTCCCAAGTCGAAGTTTCTAGTGGAAGTTCAAATTCAACTTTTTTATTAATCATGTATTTTTCTGCAACTTGTGACATTACATCTATGCCCATGTCTACAGATTTTCTTACGAAGTAAGTGTTTAATGAATTTGTAAATGCCTTTTTAAGGTCAACTCTTCCATAAGTTTTATTTCCGGCATTTTTAAACTCACGACCATTGTCAATTTTTTCCACACCTTCATCTGTATATTTTTGAGAAATTCCAGACTCAAGAATAGCAGTTGTTGTTACTATTTTAAAAACTGAACCAGGTGCAAACTTGCCCTTTGTTGAAGCATTAAAGAGAGCACCATTGTTTGCCTCATTAATAGCTTGCATATCTTTGGCTATGTTTTGAGAATTAAAATCTGGCAAAGACACCATTGAAAGAACCTCTCCAGTTTTTGGATTCATAATGACAACTGAACCTTTTTCAGCTTTTGATGATAAGACAGATCTTGTCTTTTCTTGAAGATCTGTGTCTGTAGTTAAAGTTACATCGTCTCCAGCGTAGGGATCGTAATTTTTATTTATTATCGATTTAAAGGTCTTTAAAATTTTAGAGCCTTCTTTTCCTACAAGATAACTATTTAACTCTTTCTCTAGTCCATACTTGTCGACAATTTTGTCAGAATATCCAATAATATGAGAATAAATAACGGGTTGATTATAAATTCTGTGATAATTATATTTTTCTCCATTGGAATAGGCAAGGACCTCGTGATTTCTATCGTAAATAGTTCCCCTCTTGACAGAATTTTCTCTAAGTTCACTTCTTCTATTGGCTGGATGATTTATAATATCTCCTGCCTTAAAAACTGTGAAATAAGTTAAATAAATTATTGGAGCAACTAATAGCATTATTAAAAAAACAAGTAAAACTAAAATTCTCTTATTGTCTTTACTATTCATTGTCTATTCCCCTATCGTATTTGTATGATAAATCTTCGCTGGTAACCTGAAGTATTCCCAGTAAAATAAAACTAGAGATCATTGAGCTTCCTCCATAGGATATAAAAGGAAGTGTGAGCCCAGTCATTGGTATTAATTTTATTACTCCACCAATATTTAGGAAAGCTTGCACTGTAAATAGGATGGCAACTGCAAGGGCAAGAATTCTGTAAAATAAGTATTCTTGATTTAGTGCAATCTTAATAGCCCTATAAACTAAAAGCATGTAGAGCATGATTATTCCTATTCCAGTAAGTATTCCCATCTCCTCACAAATTGCAGAAAAAATCACATCAGAGTGAGCAAGGGTAATTTGTTTTGGATAGCCAAGTCCAATTCCTTGACCAAAAAATCCACCCTCACTTATGCCAAATAGTGACTGTACAATTTGTCTAGCATCATTCACAACCTTATCAGCTGTCCATGGATTTAGCCATATATCCACTCTTTTCCTAACATGAGAGAATAAAAAGTAACCAACAACTGAACCAATTATCATTAGTCCAATATTGACTAAAATTGAAACCCTATCCTCGTCATAAATATACTGAAGGAGTGTGTAGATAGCTACGAATATAGCAGCAGTTCCCAAGTCTCTTTGAATAAATAAAAAGCCCACAAAAATATATATTACTCCCATCAAGTAATATGAAGTGTACTTATAATTTAATTTTTTAAGTCTATTTTGGAATGTTGTATAAAAAGAAGCTATTAAAAATATAACTAAAATCTTAGTAAATTCTGACAACTGAATTGTAATTCCTTCAGAAATTTCTATCCAGTTTTTAGCACCATATTTATCTGGAGCAAGAATAATTGTTAGTAAGAAAAATAAAATTGAAAGCCCTAAATAAAGACCTGTCATATACTCAAGCCTTCTCATGGCCCTAATTATAAAATAAGTTAAGTAAAAAACTAATATACCTGCTAGTACCCAAATAAGTTGCCTCAATCCAAGTTTTGGCGACAATCTGTATATAGTTATAATTCCTAGACTTAAAAGCATGGAGACTATTAAAAATATATAATTGTCTCCTGAAGATACTTTACCTAGAACTAAATTTGAAATATATACGATTAAAATCAAACCCAAAAATAAAATAACTATGTACTTGTCAACATTGTTATTGTTGTAAGAAAATAACAATAAAATACTTAGAATTTCAAAAATCAAGAGAAGATTTCTAGGTTTTCGTTGTTTTAAAATATTATCTAACACTTTTTCACCTTTTATCTACAAAAATAAATTGAATAAATCCAACTCCAATTTTGTCATTATTTTGAAGTTCAATTAACTCATTAGGATCAATTTTTGCACCATTTAAAAAAGTTCCATTGGCAGACCCAAGGTCCTCAATATAATAAGCCTCACTGTCATCATGAATTTTTAAATGGTTTTTACTTACGAATTTATCTTTTATAACTATGTCATTTCTTGAACTTCTGCCAAGAGTTAAGTCACCATCAATTACATAATACTCCTGCATTTTAAAGTCCAAGGAATCAAGTCTATTCACTACTTTTAAATAAGCATCGTCAAGAGAGTCTCCCCTATTTGTCATGCTTTTTACATCAAGATACATTAATCTTAATATACTAAAAATAAAAAGATAAATTAAGATTATAAAAACATATCTCAACACTTGCGAGATTAACTCAAACATATTGCACCTCTTTTGTCTTAAACTCTATATAATTATATACTCTTTGCTTTTATTTTTCCACATTTTGTTAATTTAGATGAATTGGGGATTTTTCAAATTTTATGTTAAAATTAATTTGGTGATAAAATGATTATATCAAATATAAGTTTTGAAAAGAAAAAATTTCACATTCACTTTGACAGCGGCGAGGAAATTGAAATTTCTGAAGAAACTCTTATTGAGTTTGGACTCTATAAGGGTCAAGAAGTTGAAGATGAAATTATAGATAAATTAAAATTTGAAGATGAAAAGACTGAAGCACTTCTTTTATCCTATAGATTTTTGCAAAGAAATAAGACTGAAAAACAGCTCATTGACTACTTGTATAAAAATAAAATTAGTGGCGAAATTATTGATACTGTTATTCCAATTTTAAATGAGAAAAAATATTTAAATGACGAAGACTATGCAAGGCGCTACTTAAATGATGCCATGAATATAAAAAAATACGGTAAAATAAAGATCATTTATATGCTAAGGTCTAAGGGAATTAAAAATGACATAATAGAAAAAATTATGACTGATTATGACTATGAAACTGAATACCTTAATGCAGAAGACCTTCTCAGCAAAAAGTTAGATGCTGAGGAAAAGGACCCTAAAAAAATAAATTCTGCAAAAAAATATTTGCAGGGTCGGGGCTTTGAATTTGAGATTATAAATTTTGCAGTTGATGAGTTTTTAGGGGGAGACTTAAATGTCTAGCTTCGTATATATTTTAAAGTGTGGAGACGACAGCTTCTACACTGGCTACACCAATGACTTAGACAAGAGACTTAAGTCTCACAATAAGGGCATTGCATCAAAGTATACTGCCTCAAGACTCCCCCTTGTAATGGTCTTTAGTGAAAAGTGCAAGGATAAATCCGACGCCCTAAAAAAAGAATATTTTATAAAAACTTTAAGCCGCAAAGATAAAATTAAGTTAATTGAAAAAAATTTATCCCTTCAAGACTTGTATGATGAATATCTTTTAAAAAAGACTGAAAAATAAAAACTGACTCTAATTTTTTTATAGAGTCAGTTTTTTTTACTTTATTTTATACATTTCCGTTAAAAAATTATCTTCTTTTTCTATAAAGTCTCTTTGGCATAATTCATCTAACTTATTTTTTAAGTCGTCGTAGGATAAATTTTCTCCAGATTTTTTATTGTAATTCATTAAAACCACACTTAAATTTGAAGCATCAATTGGAAGTAAATCCTTTATGTCCATAAAAAACTTTTCATATTCTTCATTTTCATGGCCTTCAAGTTCATCAAAAGGATTTTCTGTGTGAGGAGAAACTGTATTTGCCGCCCTAATTCTTACAAAGGATGTGCGACCTTTTTTTGCTGATGAAATAAATACATCTCCTGAACTCAAATAAGGAAGTCTCTTGGTCTCATCTGAGGAAAGGTCTGTTTCTTCTTTTATTGTGTCAATGTCAGATGCCCTTACAGTTCTAAAAATTAATTTTGTGTTTAGCTGAGCTGTAATTGTTTCATCTAAAAGCGTAGGTCTTTGCGTTGCAAGAATTAAAAATACTCCATACTTTCTTCCCTCTTGAGAAATTTCACGCAAAATACTTTTTGATGGAGTGTCAAAACCTTTTGGCGCAAAATTGTGGGCTTCGTCAGTAATTATTACAAAAGGTGGGAAATAGTCTACCTTTGCATTGTTTCTGTAAAGTTCGTCCCTATATTCCTTCCTTAGATAATATAATTTCGCCAAAAGATAAGTTGAAAATACATTTATCATTCTAGTTGAGCCTTGAAGGACAACTAACTTTCTTCTCTTTAAGAGGTCTACAAGCTCATCTATATTGTGGGAGAAAATTCCCTCGTTTTGAAGATTAATAAGCCTCCACAAAACTCCACGCACACTCATTGAATTACAAGTCTTGTCATATCTTTCATAAATATCAAGAACTTCTTCTAGCCTATTCTTTTTATTTATGTCTGGCTCTGCAGCAATTTCTGCAATTATTTTATCTCTTGAGCCAATCTCTTGCCCTTCCAAAAGCATGTCTAGTTTATTTTTAAAGGACTCATAGCTTGAGCCCTTGGCTAACATAACATCAATAACATTTTTCATAGAATCTGTTAAAGGTGATGCTGCATTTAAAAGATTTTTTAAGTCTCTTTTTTGTAGTTCTTGAAATTTTATTCCTGTGTGGAGACCAATCTCAAGACACTTGAACTTGTCAGAATAATTTTTGTCAGAAATTTCTGAATTGCTTGAAAAATCCATTTCATAATGAGGGTCCATTACTATGGCAGGCACGCCCATTTCCATCAATTCTTCTAGGACAACTCTTAAGCCAAAGGACTTACCAGAACCTGATCCTCCAAAGACTCCTATGTGTGGGTATTGGTGCATGGATTTGTAGTCAAATAGATAAGGAAGTTCCCTTTGCTTTAAGTATTCATTGTTTTCGAAGGTGCTGAAGAGATTTTTATAAATATCATCCATGCCCTTTGCAATGTTGTCAGTGTTTTTTATGGATCCGAGAATCAATGAATTATTTGGCTTAGTGTCTATTAACAAATTTTTAATTTCATTAAATTCTGGTGCCCTCAAGTCACTTCCAGTTAGAGGTGGATAAAGTAACTCCTCAAAAAATCTTAGTTTTGCAACATAAACTGTTTCATCTCCAACATCATAACCCATAGAACCTAGAGAAGTTAAAACATCACTGTCAATAAAATCTCCGCCAATATCAAGAGGAATAAATCTGTTAAAAGTCTTTGAATCTACAACTTCCCCAATAATATCTCCTTGAACTGGATCTTCAACTATTAAAAATTCATTGTTTCGAAAGTTTTTCTCCTTTGAACCAATATATACTTCTCTTGTAGTAGTAACTCCAAGTACTTTCATTTTTCCTCCTATAAAGTTCTTTTATCTCTTTCAGAAATAAAAAATCTTTCATAAACATCTCTATCTAAATATTCTTCTAAAAGCATTTTTAAAATATCATCTGTAATTTTTACATCCTTGTCCACTATATCAAGCCAAAGGGGCACTCCCCTTGATGACATGGGTGTAAGCGTGTAAATCAAATTGCAAATTTCTTCAAGGTAATTCTCTTGCGTATCTAAAATATCAACTCCAACAGCTCCTGGAAACTTTGAAGTTCTCATAAAGGCAGATGAAAATCCCTCGCCCATTCCATCCTTGATGAATTTTTTATTTATTTCATTTTTAATTAAAATAGCTTCACCGGTCTTTAATCTGTTAAATAAAATTTCTCTGTCGTAAATGGATTCGTCAATTTCAAGACTTCTTGATATGACGTTCGTCTTGATGTCTTTAATAACGCCAAAGAGAATTATATTTTTTTTCTCACATTTGTCACGAAGCTCCTTAAATAAATCAAGGCAGTTGATTTTATATCTTATGAAACCACCGTCCATCATCAAATAATCAAAATCGTATTTGTCAATGTATTCTAAAGCCGTTTCAATTTCAATAGTCGCCAAAAGTTTTTGTGAAAGATTTTGCTCATCAAAGAGTGAATTTAGTGTGGGCGTGTATACCTTGGTCTTGTAAACTTCATTGCCATCTGTTGACTTGGCAAGGCCTTGAAAAATTTCTATAAAGTGAGGAAAGGCTCCGCCAGATCTGTTGTTGGACCCGTCAACTCCAACTGTCCTCTTGTATTTTGAAATTTCTTTCTTGTGAAATTTCTCCATTTTTATAATTTTTCCAACTTGGCTATTTATTTGATTCCTAAAATCTTCATTGTTTAATTTAAATACAAAGTCGTACTTGTCCCTTAAATTTAAATTTACATCTTTTATTTGTCCTTCAAGTTCATTTAAATTTATCATAAATCCAAACTCTCCTTGTAAACATCATTCTTTGGAATATTATATTTTTTTGAAACTTCCTTAACAGCTTGAGATTTTTTCATTCCCTTTTTTAATTCTTCTTGCAAAAGTTCTCTTATGTCATAGTTCTCTTCCTCAGAATTTCCCTCTAAGCAAATTACAAATTCGCCCTTTTCTGTTATATCTTTTTCAAGTATTTCTGATGTAGTAGACCTAATAGTCTCCTCAAAAACCTTAGTGATTTCTCTTGATATGGAAATTTTTCTCTCGCCAAAAACTTCGCAGACATCCTTTAAAAAATCCTTGATCCTATGAGGTGCCTCGTAAAAAATTAAAGTAAATTTTAAGTCCTTTAAGGCTTCAAATTCCTTCTTCCTTGCAGAAGATTTATTTGATGTAAAGCCATAGAAAAGAAAATGGTCTGTGTCAAGCCCAGATAAAACTAGGGCTGTTAATGCTGCATTGGCACCAGGCAAAACTCTAAAATCAATGTCTTCTTCGATTAATTTCTTTACGAGAACAGCACCAGGGTCAGATATGCCAGGCATTCCTGCGTCAGTTACTAGGGCAAGATCCTTGTCCTTTATGTTTTTAATAATTTTTTCAGACATTTCAGCTTCATTAAACTTGTGATAAGTTCTAAGCTCTGCCTTTATGTCGTAGTGATTTAAAAGTTTTACTGTAACTCTTGTGTCTTCAGCAAAAATTATATCAACTGACTTTAAAATTTCAATTGTCCTTAGGGTTATGTCGCCTAAATTCCCTATAGGTGTTGGGCAAAAATAAATCACAGTATCACCTCGTTTCTATAAACTCTTTTCATCTCATCTGTATAATCTAAACCATCTCTTATGTAAAAATCCCTAAAATCATTTCCAAAATTCGCCTGCTTTTTTGCAACAATTATAGATGACTTTGCCTTTTTATTTTTATTTCCATGAATGTTAATAATATTTTTAACTTTTAGCCCATTCTTATTTATCTTATAAATCACTTCTGCCAGTCTATAAGTAGGATAAATTATATAAAGACTACCAGAATTTTTGAGAAGATAATTTACTATGTAAAGGCTTTTTTCTATATCAAAAAAATGCTTGGCTTGGCTTGTTTCAAACTTCATATTTTCATAATCATAGTAAGGCGGATTAAAAACCACTGCGTCAAAATAATTTGTAGCATAATAATTTTTTAAGTTAAAAATATCTTCTTCAAATAAATTTATTTTGTCTTCTAATTTATTTAAAAAAATAGATTTTTTAAAAGCTTCCAAGACATTTTTATTTTTATCTACTGCGTGAACTTCACTGAATCTAGGACAAATTCTTAGAGATAAAATTCCATTGCCACAGCCAAGGTCTATGGCTCTTTGTCCAGCTTTTACAAAGGAAGACAAGATCAAAGCATCGCTTGTGTATTTAAACTCATCTTCATCTTGAAAAATTATAAAATTTGTACCTGGAACCTGGTCCCTTTTCATATCTCACCCTTTAAAACCTTTAAAGCTTCCTTATATTTTTTATCTGCCTTTGCCTTTAATTCCTCTGTAGTGACACCATCAAGCCTACCACCTGGCATTAGGTCTTCTAACTTTACTAAATCATAATTTAATTTTCCATTAGCATAATATCTTTTGACATAGGTTGGATAAACTCCGTATTCCTTTAATTTTGTTTCTCCACTAATATTATCCTTCTCAATAACTAATTTGATTATGGCACCAGTGTCTACACCAGATTTTTTTAAATTTTCAACTCTTTGGTTTGAAAGAGCATTGCCCATGGAATAAATTGTAAAATATTTTTTATCATTTTTATCTTCAACTTCATATCTCTGAAGCACATGAGGATGAGAACCCAATATAATATCTGCACCAGATTCTTGCAACATTTCCTTTAAAAAAATCTGCCTTTCATTTGGCACTAGTTGATACTCATTTCCCCAATGTGGATAGACAATTACAATGTCAGAATTGTCCTTTAAGTTTTGAATGTCAGACTTCACATCTTGAGCAAAGGTATTAACTGAATACTCCTTACCTCTCATCAAGGAGTCCATACCATTTAAAGTGTCTGTAAAGGAAATAAGTCCAATTTTTATTCCATTTTTTTCAATAATTATTCCCTTGTCACCATCTTTTGCAAGAGTGCCAAAATTTTTCATGCCACTTTCTCTTATGTGGAAGATAGTTTCTCCTATGCCATCAAGTCCTGTGTCAAGGGCGTGATTGTTTGCAGTCGAAAGTGCATCAAAGCCGGCATTTTTTAGGGAATAAATTGTTTCCTTTGGAAAATTAAAAAGTGGAAATCCCGATAATTTTCTATTTGAATTTACAGAGCCTTCAAAGTTTGCAAGGGCAAGGTCTGCTTCATTGATGTCAGCAGAAATATTGGCAAAAATTGGCGTGAAGTCGTAAGTATCATTAGTTCTATAATTTTTTACAATAGGTTGATGAAAAATCATATCCCCCATGGCAAGAATTTTTACTTCTGACTTGTCTTCCTTTTTACTTTCTTCAGTTTTTAAATTTTTAGATTCTCCTATTTTATTTTCATTATTGCTAAAATCAAAATTCATAGTATAGGAAAGATAAAGTCCCAGTGTCAAAATAAAAATTACAGTAATAATGAAAATATTTTTTATGTTTTTCAATCTTCACCTCTGCTAAATTCGCAACCACAATAATCTTGTCTATACATCTTAAACTTATCAGTTAACTCAACTGACCTCTTAAAACCATTTTTCTTTTTAAAATCTGAAAATAAATAGTTAACCTTATATTTTTCTGAAAGAAATTTACCTAATCGATTTAAAATTTGTGAATCCTTGTGGGGTGAAATGGAAAGAGTTGTTGTGAAGTAGTCGTAATTATTTTCTGCCGCATATTTTGCCGTTTCCTCAAGTCTTTGCCTATAACATCTAAAGCATCTGGCTCCGCCCTCTTCATATTTTTCAAAGCCCTTGATGTAAGATAAAAATTCTTGGTGCTTGTATTTTATAACTTTCACATCAATTTTATCATCAAGTCCCAAGTCTTCTACAAGCTTAATTTGCTCATCAGACCTTCTATAAAACTCATCTGCACTGTCTATGTTAGGATTGTAATAAAAGACATCAATGTCAAAATAACCCTCTATTCTCTCCAAGACAGCAGAGGAGCAGGGACCACAGCAAGAGTGCAAAAGAAGTTTAGGCTTATCTTCCCCACTAATATTTTTTATAACTTTTTCCATTTCCAAATTGTAATTAATTTTATTCAAAATATCACCTAAAAAATTAGACTAGTTGCCTAGTCCAAATTATTTTATATTCTTTTGTTCCCTCTTAGCTATAAGTCTAATTGCAATCCCAAAAATTATTATGCCAAGGCTGACAAGTTGAGATACTCTAAAGTCACCAATATAAAGTGAATCTGTTCTCATTCCTTCAATGAAAAATCTTGCTATTCCATAGACTATAGTGTAAACAGAAATAAGTTGACCCTCAAATTTTTGTCTTTTTGAAAGATAAAAGTACAAAAACAAGAAAATTGAAAAATTCACTATTGATTCGTAAAAAAATGTTGGATGAACCCTCTGTCCATCAACTAAAATTGCCCAAGGTACATTTGTTACGCCACCGTGAGCTTCCCCATTAATATAATTTCCCCACCTGCCAATTGCTTGTGCAAGGGCAAGACCTGGTGCAACACAGTCAAGTAGTGTCAAGCAGTTTACTTTTTTTCGCTTGCAGAAAAAATAAATAGTAAGTCCACCAGCTATGATACCTCCATAAATGGCAAGTCCGCCATTTCTTATGGCAAAAATTTCATCTAAGTGCTGACTATAATAATCCCATTCAAAAATTACATAGTAAAGCCTTGCACCAAGAACTCCGATTAAAACTGCGAAGAGTGAAACATCTGTGGAAATATCTTTATAAAGACCCCCTGTATAATTTTTCTTCTCTGCCATTTTTTCTGTGATAAAAATAGCTAAAAAGACTCCAAGGGCTATTAAAATTCCGTACCACTTTACTTCTATTCCAAAAATTGTAAAGGCAACGGGATTTATTCTCATAATGATTTGCTCTCCTTATAAATTGCAAGACCAGCTGAGACACCAAGTCTGTCTGCTCCATTATTTACCATTTCCATTGCTTTTTTATAGTCTCTAATTCCGCCACTAGCCTTTACTTTAACCCTGTCAGAAACAGATTCCTTCATGAGTTTAACATCTTCTGCATCTGCGCCTGAAGTTGAAAAACCAGTTGAAGTCTTTACAAAATCAGCGCCAGCTTTATCAGCAAGTTGGCAGGCTTTTTTTATTTCATCCTTAGTTAAAAGGCAGTTTTCTAAAATTACTTTCAATATTGCGCCCTTGTCATGACAAATTTTTGCAAGCTCAGCAATTTCATTTTCAACTTCATCAAATTTCTTTGATTTCATGTAGCCAATGTTAATGACCATGTCAATTTCGTCTGCCCCATTATCAAGAGCATTTTTTGTTTCAAAAACTTTAGTTTCAAGAGTATTTGCCCCTAAAGGAAAACCAATAACAGTGCAGACTTTTACGCCATTATCCTTTAACATTTCAGCACATTTTTTAACCCAAGTTGGATTTACACAAACTGAAAAGAAATTATATTCTATTGCTTCTTTAACAAGTTTTTCAATTTGCTCTTCACTTGCTTCAGGCTTTAAAAGTGTATGATCGATAATTCTATTAATTTCCATTAATCTCTCTCCCAAGAAGTGTAGACATCAGTTACATCGTCATTGTCTTCCAAGGCATCAATTAACTTATCCATGTTTTTAATATCATCTTCATCAGTAAGCTCAGTTGTAGTTTGTGGAATGAAAGTTATTTCAGATTCAATAAAAGAATGTCCAGCATCTTCTAAAACTTTCCTTACTTCAATATAATCTTCTGGAGCAGTTACAATTTCAAAGGCTTCTCCCCTATCGATTACATCTTCAGCTCCTGCATCAATGGCAGTAAGAGTAAATTCATCTTCGTCAAGTCCTTCCTTTAGAACTCCAAGAGAACCCTTTTTGTCAAACATAAAAGAAACACAACCAGGTTGTCCAAGATTTCCAGCATACTTGTCAAATAGATGTCTTACATCTGGTGCAGTTCTATTTCTATTGTCTGTCAAACAATTTACCATTACAGCAACTCCACCTGGGCCATAACCTTCATAAACAATTTCTTCAAAGTTATCGTCATTATCTCCGCCACCAGCTTTTGCAATTGCCCTATCAATATTGTCGTTAGGCATATTTTCAGCCTTAGCCTTATCAATGGCAACCTTAAGAGATGGATTGTAATCTGGATCAAGTCCACCTTCCTTAGCAGCAACAGTTATTTGTCTAGCAAGTTTAGTAAAAATCTTGCCCTTCTTTGCGTCTTCCTTACCTTTTTTATTTTTAATATTATTCCATTTAGAATGTCCTGACATTTAATCACCTTTCTATATAAATCGCTATTTTTAGCATATTGATTATTATATTACATACTTTAACAAATCGTCAATAGTATGGACATAAGTAGAAGATTCTTGTAATTTTATTTTATATCAAAACTAAAGGAAACTAATACACCTGGAAAGAGATTTTTAACTTCCATCTTTCCCTTGTGAAGTTTGCAAATCTGTTTTGACACAAATAAGCCCATACCATGAGTCTGAACATCAGATAGATTTTCTTCTTCAAGCCTTTTTATTACCCTATCTTCAATAATACCTTCTTCATCTTTAATTGAGATCAGCAATTTTTTATCTATAAGATCATAAATTATATAAGTTTTTCCCTTTCCATATTTAATGCTATTGTTTAAAATATTTTCCAGCATTCTATAAAATAAATGGTCGTCCATTTTAATTTTTATTTCTTTATTTATCCTATTTTCAAAAATAAGATCCTTGCTTGGATTTTCATTTAAAGTATTTACAATTAACTTTCTTATAACTGAAATTGGATCCCTATATTCAAAATGCTTGTCACTTAGGTTTTCAAGGCTATTTGTAAGATTTAAGTCCTCAATAATTTTACTTATCTTTATAATTTGATCTTCCATTTTTTCAATTTCCACTGAGTTTTCCCTTGTTTTAAGACCTTCCAGTTTCCAGGAGAGTTTTGTTAAAGGAGTCCTTATGTCGTGACTGATTCCTCTGAGCCAACTAGATTGACTTTCCTTTAGCTTAATGTAATTGCTATTAGCCTCATTAATAGTCTCAGAAATTTCTTTTAATTCTCCCTCCTCTTGGAGCTTCTTATAATCATCATCAAAAACATTATTAATAGCCTCTTGAAGAGGATTTAATTTTTTAAAAATGCTTTTAACTTCATGTAGATAAAATATATAAACTAATAGGACAAACAAGAGAATACTAATAATAAAGATAAAAAAATTAATTTTTGCCAAATCATAATTATAATAATTAAAGGGTAGCTTATCTAGGGAATTTTTTGGATAAGCCAAAACTAAAATTCCATCCTTCACCACAAAAGTAAAGACAGGATAGTCATTTAAGTAATATCTTGTAAATCTGACAACATCACTTATGTCTAATTTATTTTTAACTTCTTTAGGTTTATTAAAATTCTCTTTAATATTTCCATTCTTATCAATTTTTATAGCCCAGATATCTTTTTCCCCTAAAAAGGTCTTATTTTCCTTGGTAAAATAAATATCATTATATTTATTTTCTTCTAAAAATTCATAAACCTTATTTGGATCTGTATATTTTTTTGAAAACTTAAAACTTGAATAAAAAACACCAATTAGGCATAAAATCATTAAAATTAATAAAATTAAGACAAATAAGGCGAATTTTTTTAGTTTTTTTAAAAAATAATTTAACATTCTTTATTCTCTCCAAGTAACTTATAACCCAAACCCTTTACTGTAATAAGTATTTTCGGATTTGCTGGGTCATCTTCAAGCTTATCCCTTAGTCTATAGATATGTGTAATAAGTGTGTTTTCGTAGCCAAAACTTTCATCCCAACACCTATCTATTATTTGGTCAATGGAAACAATTTTATTAATATTAATAGCAAGATAATCTAAAATTTTGAATTGTTTTGCCGTTAATTGTATTTCTTCCTTATTCTTTATTAAAATTGCCCTCTCCCTATCAAAGACAATCCCACCTAATAATGTAATTTTATTGTTTTTGTTTTGATAGGTCCTTCTTAAGACTGCCTCAATTCTCCGTAACAAGTCTTCAGGCAAAAAAGGTTTCACAATATAATCATCAACTTCTAAGTCAAAGCCAACTTTTTTGTCATCAATTCCACTTAATGCCGAAAGTATAATCACAGGCAAGCTAGATTTTTTTCTAAGTTTCTCTAATAAATCAAAACCACTGCCATCAGGAAGCATTATGTCTAGTATCATTAAATTTACTTTATTATTCTTAAGCTTAAAGCTTGCTTCTTTAATATTTTTTGCTGTCATAACATTGTCATAGCCCTTGTTTTTTAAAAATTTATACATACTAGTTATCAAATAATCTTCATCGTCAACTAATAGTAGCCTTGCATCTCTAAAATTATTCATTTCTTTCTCCTTTAGGCTTATTTTATCACATAAAAATTTGATATTTGTAATTGTGATGTAAAAGTAATCTACATAAAATCCTTATGTTATGGGTCTTATTTATAATGAATAAAAAAGAAGGGAGAATATCATGACGAATATTTTAAAAATCGAAAATCTTAGCAAATCCTATGATAAAAATTTAGTTTTAAAAAATATTAATTTAGAAATTGAAGAAGGAAGTATTTTTGGGCTTATAGGTCCCAATGGAGCTGGAAAATCCACTCTGATGAAATCAATTTTAGGTTTAGTTAAAAAAGATTCTGGCAGCATAAGTTTATATGGAAAGGAAATAAATGCAAAAAATCAAAAAGAAACAAATAAGAATTTGGGGTCTTTAATTGAAAACCCATCCTTTTACGACCATCTCACTGCCTATGATAATTTAGACCTTATCTGTGATATGAAAAATATAAAAAAAGATAAAATTAATGAGATCTTAAAGGACGTTGGATTATTTAAAAGTAAGGATAAAAAAGTTAAAGAATTTTCTCTTGGCATGAAGCAAAGGCTGGGTATAGCCATAGCTCTTATTGGTAATCCTAAATTTTTGATCTTAGATGAACCTATTAATGGACTTGATCCCTATGGCATTGAAGAAATGAGAGATTTATTCAAAAATATTGTAAAAAATTCGAATACAAGTATTTTAATCTCCTCACATATCTTAGATGAAATCGAAAAAATTTCAAGTCACATAGGAATTTTAAAAAATGGAGCTTTAACTTACAGCGGTTCCTTAAAAGAATATAGAAATCTCCATCCGCCAGTAATTATTTTAAAGACTTCAGATAACCTTAAGGCTTCAAAGCTACTTGAACTTCCTAAATCAAATATTCTTGATGATTATTTAGTACTGGGAAATAAAAGCCAGGAAGAAGTTGCAAAAATAATAAAAATCCTAGTAAATGCAGTTGATATTTATAGAGTAGAAAAAAGAAAGGAAAGTCTTGAAAAATTATTTATTCAAGAAACAAGTGCAAGGTGATCCTATGAAAAACTTAGAAATAAAAAAGAATAAGGGATTAAAATTAAATTTTACAATTTTAATTTTATTTTCCATACATTTATTTTCTATCCTTATAGCCTTCAAGACAGAAGACTTTCAAACTAATGAGTATCCTCTTGCAAGAATATTAGATTCCTATCTAGCAATCTCTTTGTTTTTTAATCCCATCGCCCTATCATCCCTTGTGAAAAAAGTAATAGAGATTGAAGAAAAGAATAATATGTGGCAAATGCAAATAAGTCTTGGCTTAAGGGTTCAAAAAATATTACTCAATAAAATTAAAATTTTGTCCCTAAAAATTTTTTTAATCCAAATTCTTGAATGGTTACTAATTATATTTTTATCAAGCAAAAGCAAAAAATTTAACTTAGATATAGACTTGATAAAAAGAATTATAACTTACTTTTTAACAACTTTATCCATTAATATTTCCATGCTCTTAATTTTTACAATAATTGAAATTAAAAGTAAAAAAATTTACTTCTCCCTCTTCTTTTCAATTGTCGGAGCAATGTCTGGAATAATTACTATGCTCACATCAAAAGTTTTATCGCAAATAAATCCCTTTGGACTATTTGCCACTATCTTAAATATAAATTATGTAAAAGATGGAGAGGTTTTTAGGCAGACTATGAATAATATAAATTATCTCACATTGTTTATAAGCTTAATTTATATAATCTACAGTCTAATCTACATCACAAGACTTAATAAATTTACACTGTCTAAGGAGATATAGGAGGCATAAATGTTAAAAATAGAATTTAAAAAATTAAAATTATTTTCACTCTTATCTACAGTATTAATAATTCCCTTGCTGGCAAATATTTTTGGGACAATAAACTATTTACTAAATCAAGAGATCTTAAAAAACAAATGGCAAAGTCTTTGGACTCAGACATCACTATTTTACTTTATGTTTTTCATAATACCACTTATAGCTATTATCGTCTCAAGCTTATGGTCCGTAGAGCACAAGGCAGGTTTAAAATTAATAAGGACCAGTCCCCTAAAAAATATTAATTTTATTATGGCAAAATCTTTTATTGCCTTTATAATAATAAGCTTGACTCAAATTTATTTTTTATTACTATTTGTATTAAGTGGCAAATTTATATGTGGTTTTAATATTGAAAGGTTAGGATTATACATCTACTACATCGGAATAAGTATCCTATCCTCCATCCCACTTATTGCCATAATGAATTTTTTAAGTTTAAAATTAAAATCCCTGGGCTTAATAGTTCTTATGTCAGTTTTAATTTCAATCCTTGGCTTTGGTCTTGTAGCTCAAAATATATTGCCACTATTTCAAAATATTGTAGCTTCAAGTAAACTTGCTCTTACTACAAATCATTTTGAACTAATAAATAAAATTGACGGGATAAAAATGCTTGCCTTCTCATTAGCTGAAACCTTTATTTTTACTTTTTTATCAAATAGATTTTTAAAATTTGAATGATTATAAAAAATTTTTTATTAAAAATTGCTTGACAAAAGATTTAACTATATTTATAATCTCATTCATAGACTTTGAAGAGGAGAGTACATTGTAAAACTTTTCACAGAGAGATTTCATTTGGTGAAAGAAATCAAAAGGATTACCTTGGAACATGGCCTTGGAGTTATCGCACCGAGACAAGTGTTTAGGCTGCGACAGGTACGCCTGTTATAGCGTTCGGAGTATGTTGGTACTCTATGAGGTTATTTTAGCGATAAAATAATAAAAAAAGGTGGTAACACGAAGCACAGCTTTCGTCCTTTAGGGACGGGAGCTTTTTTTATTTTATAAAAGCTTTATCTTATCAGAATTTATTTTTAATCCTTTGAGCTGCCGACAAATTAATTTATAATTTATGGAGGACAAAATGACAAAGAAAAATTTAGGAACATTATGTGTACAAGCTGGTTACGAACCAAAAAATGGTGAACCAAGAGTATTGCCAATTATTCAATCAACAACTTTTAAATACGATTCATCTGAACAAATGGGTAATCTTTTTGACTTAAAAGAAGCTGGTTACTTTTACACAAGACTATCAAATCCGACAAATGATGCCGTTGCAAATAAAATTGTAGCCCTTGAAGGTGGCGTTGCAGGAATTTTAACATCATCTGGTCAAGCTGCAAACTTTTATGCACTTTTAAATATTTTAAAAGCAGGCGATCATGTAATTTCATCATCAGCAATTTATGGAGGCACTTATAACTTAATTGCTCACACAATGAAAGCCCTTGGCATCGAATCAACTTTTGTGGATCCAGCAATTTCACTTGAAGATTTAAATAAAGAATTTAAAGAAAATACAAAGGTAGTCTTTGGCGAAACTCTTTCCAATCCATCACTTCAAATTTTGGACATTGAAACTTTTGCTAAAGCTGCTCATGACCATGGCGTACCACTTATAGTTGACAACACCTTCCCTACTCCAATTTTCTTAAGACCAATTGAATGGGGAGCTGACATTGTAACTCACTCCACTACAAAGTATATGAATGGCTTTGCCAATTCTGTTGGCGGAGCTGTAATTGACTCTGGAAACTTTGACTGGTCAAAACACAAGGACAAATTCCCAGGACTTACCGAACCAGATGAAACATATCACGGAGTAGTTTACACAGAAAGCTTTGGCAAAGGCGCTTACATTACAAAAATGACTACAACTCTAATGAGAGACCTTGGCAGCATTCCATCTCCACAAAATTCCTTTTATTTGGGACTTGGACTTGAAACCTTACATCTAAGAATGCCAAGACATTACGAAAATGCCCTTGCAGTTGCAAAATTCTTAGAAAATAACCATAAAATTTCTTGGGTAAGCTTTTCTGCCCTAGAAAAGGATTCACAACATGAACTTGCAAAAAAATATTTGCCAGAAGGTTCCTGTGGAGTAATTTCCTTTGGAGTAAAGGGCGGAAGAGATGCCGCTACAAAATTTATGGACTCACTAAAACTTGCAGCAGTTGTAACTCACGTTGCTGACTCTCGAACTTGCGTCCTACATCCTGCATCCACAACTCACAGACAAATGAAGGGAGAAGAACTTAAACAAGCTGGCATTAGCTCTGACTTAATAAGAATGAGCGTAGGCATCGAAGATACAGAAGATATCATTGAAGATATCAAAGGAGCACTAGAAGCTATTTAATTATTTTATCATCACCATTTTATATACTAAAAAAGAACTTGGTTTTATTGCCAAGTTCTTTTCACTTTAATTTTCTTTTTATCAAAATTTATTTTTTTAAATTAATTGTAACAGCCTTATTGGCATCATCCCATTCAATATCTTGGTCAATGCCGTCCTTAGTATTTCCATTTGTCAGTCCAAAAACATTTGCTACATTGGAAAGAGAAACTAAAATTCTTCCATTAATATTTAGTGGTTTTGAATCCATTTTTATAACTTTTCCATTAGACAAGACAATTTCATTTCCATCAATTTGAATTTTTGCAACTAATCCATTATTTATAAAAGTTGCAACTCTAGTTTGTGAATTCCATTCTACTTTTGCGCCAATCATTTCAGCAAGAGACCTAAGTGGCAGCATAAGTCTGTCATTTTTTATTACAGGCTTAACATCCATTTTTTTCTTTTGAGACACTCCATCTTTAACAATTTCGTATTCTCCACTTAAAACATTTATGATGTGTCTTATGCCCTTATTTTCATAAATTTTGCTTTTAGCTAAATAAGTTTTAACTTCAATAGAATTTTTATTGTAATCCCTATTTTTAAGCTTTGGAAAAATATTTCCTGTCCTAGGTCTTTTATTAGGACTTGATTTTTGTTCTGGCTTTGGATTTGGTTTGTTATTTTCCTTTTTAGCAACAGTTAACTCTACTTGCTCAGACTCTTTTTTACCCTTTTCAACTTGAGTAATTATAAATTTCTCGTCCTTATTTAGTTCCCTATCTAATTTAGCTTCCCATTTTCCAGTGTCAGAAACTTTAACATCAACAGTTTTATTATCTTGTTTTATTTTTATAATTGAACCAGCAATACCTTGACCCTTAATAGCTTTGTCGCCTTCAGTTGCTTTTTCACCTGTAGGTTTAGCAGATGTTACTTGTTTTCTCGTCCATGTTCCAGTAATGGTTTCGTCTTTTTCTGAATTATTAATTCTTGTTGGATTCCAACTAGAAAAAGTCCATTCATAAACCTTTGTAATTTCTCCAGAATTATCTTTTAGAGTCTCAACGAATTTTTTTGGTTTAGTTGGTGCATCAAATGCATCTCCCTTTTTAACCTTAACCTCTTTTGGAAGTTTATCCATTAAATCTTTTGGTAATGACTTTATATCACTATTGCCATTGTCAGTATCATAAGCTTTAAATTCAAATTTTACTTTATAAGACTTAATTGCCCTTGCTGTAAAGGACTTATTGTTTTCATTAACAATATAGTTTTCTGGTTCCCATTTAAGATCGGAATAAGAATCATCAACAGGTTTTGCTGAAATATTATCAAAAATATTCTTATTAGTTGGCAGTAGGAAGTTATGAACATTTGTACCTGGTTTTATCATATATGTTTTATATGGGACTGGATGTTCAGCATTTCCAACTTTTTCATCTTGACCATCTCCAGCTTTAGTTCCTTCTCCTAGTAAGAAAGTAGTTTCTACTGCATCCTTTGGTGTATTTGTGAAACTAGAAGCAGTTACATGTGGAAAAACAAAAAGTTTTTGACCATTAACAGTTATTGAAGAATTATCTATAAAAGTTACTACAATATTTCCTACACTTCCTTTTGTAGATGTCGCAACTGAGTCTCTATTGTCTCCTTTAAAGTTAGCTTCCTCAAAGGCTCTTCTAAGCTCAGGATCATTTACAGAAGTGTCTAACTCAACTCCATCTTTCCAGTTAATTGGGTCCCCTTGCCAAAGAGAAATATCAACTGGGATTAAATTGTTTTTCCCAATTCTATCTGCAATACTAGGACTTGGATTAGGAGTTCCTGTTACAATTTTCGTAATATTTGCTCTTAAAGTTATATCTCCTTTTACTTCACTTTGCATATTAGTTGAGTTTGGTTCAATAATCCAAGGATTTTTTTCATCTAACTTATATTTAGAAGTGTCAGTTACAAGAGGGCTGACACTAGAAACATCAGATAATTGAACGCCAACTCTTGGATCGACAAAATATTTCAATTCAAATTCAGGGATAACATTTCCGCCAATTTGAAATTTCCCCATAGACGCGTCAACTTTATAAGTAACAGTCACATAGCCCTCTGGTTTAACACCGCCAACATTATTACTATTAATAACAACTGGCATTTGCCTATTGCTATCAGCAGATTGTTGTCTATTATTTTCGCCTGCTAATCTAAAATTTGGATCTCTATCAATTATTCTTCCACTAAATTTTTTTACATTAAAATCTTCAATTTTATTAGACTCTAATCCTTCTGTATTATTTGGCAAAGCAAAGGAATTGACAGGAATTGAAAGTCCAAATAATAAAGTCGCCATAGTAGTCGCTACAACTTTTTTCATATTTTCCTCCATATTTTAAGTTAGTATCTTACAAAATTTTTAATGAGAAAATCTCATAATAAATATTAAATGAAATAAAAAATTAAAATAAATTGCCTACTACTTTATCTCAAGTTACTAAAACAAATAATATTTAAAAATATTTAACTATGTGTAAAGATACCACAGCAATATTACCACAAGCTTACTTTAAGGTAAATAAAAAATATTTTTCATAAACAAAAAATAAACATTTCTTTGACTTTGTAAAAAAATTTCTATATTCCTCAATAAAAAAGAGAAAGCCTAAGCCTTCTCTAAATAAAAAATATTAATTTTATTCTTCATTAAATAATAAGTCAATCATCTTTTCTGGGTCATCTAAAAAAGTTTTTGTGATGCTATAGGATTCTGTCTCTTTATAGGTCTTCTCCTCTATGCCACTTTCAGAAAATTCAAATATTTTCGCATTAGGATAAGCTAAGAGAATTGGCGAGTGTGTTGCTATAAAAAATTGTGAATCATCTTTTTCTAGTTCATGGATAATGCACAAGATAGACATTATTGATGTTGGCGAAAGGGCTGCTTCTGGTTCGTCTAGTAGATAAATGCCCTTGCCCCTAAATCTATTTAAGATAAGGGAGCGAAAGCTCTCGCCATGGGATTGAAAGTGAAGGGACTTGCCTCCATAGGAATCATAAAAATCATAAAAATCAGAGGATCCACCTCCTGCTAAGTTGTCAACTTCTGATGCAAGATTGTAAAAGGATTCTGCTCTCAAAAAAAATCCATCCCTCTCCTTGCCTGGTCCTCTTCCTATTTCTAAAATATCACCAAGAATAGAGTGAGTTTCCTTTGTTGCAAAATTAAAATTTTTTGAACCGCCTTCTGCGTTAAAGCCAAGTCTTACTGCCAGGGCTTCAAGAAGTGTGGACTTGCCTGTTCCATTTTCTCCTACAAAAAATGTTACAGGACTATCTATGTCCATACCCTTAAAATTTCTTAAAAAGGGAATTTCTCTAAGATAAGAATCCCCTGGCAGGTCCTCTCTATTTACTCCATAAATTTTCTTTACATATTCCATAAGATCCTCCTCAATCTTTTAATTAATTATATCATTCTTTAAAATTTATTTTATGTGAACTTTTGCAATCTTTGCTATAATAAAAATAGCTAATAACTTTCATAATAAAGGGGGTTCTCATGGACAAAATTTTAATTGGAAAGGGAAAATCAGAAAATTGTATTCTTTTAAATAAAGTAAATCGACATGGACTAATAAGCGGTGCCACAGGAACTGGAAAAACTGTCACCCTAAAGGTCCTAACTGAAGGTCTATCTGATGCAGGAGTGCCAACAATTCTTGCCGATGTCAAGGGCGACCTTGCAAATATTTCCATGTCTGGCGAGATGAATGACAAGTTACAAGATAGACTTAATGAGTTAGGCATCTCTAATTTTGAATTTAAAAATTATCCTGTATCTATGTGGGATATTTATGGTGAAAAGGGGATTCCCCTAAGAGTTACAGTTTCTGAAATGGGACCTCTTATGCTCTCAAAAATATTAGACTTAAACGACACACAAATGGGAGTTTTAAATATAATTTTTAAAGTTGCCGACAGCGAAGGCCTTTTATTAATTGATTTAAAGGACTTAAAACAAGTAATAAATTATGTAAACGACAATCGAGATGAAGTCAGCAAAAATTATGGCAATGTGGCAAGTCAAAGTCTCTCTGCCATTTCAAGAAAATTATTATTCATTGAAGATGCTGGTGGAGATTTGTTTTTTGGCGAACCTGCCATTGACATCAATGATTTAGTGAGGACTGATGCATCTGGCAAGGGTCTTGTAAATATTTTAAATGCCAATAAGTTAATTTCAAATCCACTTTTATATTCAATGCTTTTACTTTATCTCCTATCAGAAATTTATGAAAACTTCCCAGAAGTTGGGGACTTAGATAAACCTAAGCTTGTGTTTTTCTTTGACGAAGCCCACCTGCTTTTTAACAATACTCCAAGTGTTTTAAAGGATAAAATAATTCAAGTCGTTAGACTTGTGAGAAGTAAGGGCGTTGGAGTCTTCTTCATTACGCAAAATCCACTTGATGTACCGGAAGAAGTTTCTTCACAGCTTTCCAACAGAATTGTCCATCAACTTAGAGCCTACTCTCCAAAGGAATTAAAGGCAATTAACGCTGTTGCAGATAGCTTTAGGCAAGACGACTCAATGAATTTAAAGGAAGAGATTATAAATCTTAGGACTGGCGAAGCTATAGTTTCCTTTGCCGATGAAAGTGGCGCACCAAGCCTTGCAGATAAAGCTCTCATTCTTCCCCCACACTCATCCTTTGTTACTTTAAAGGATGCTGAATATAGAAACTTAGTAGAATCTTCAAATCTTTATTTAAAGTATAAAGATATGGTCGACAGAGAATCTGCCTACGAAGTTTTACTTAAGAGAATTGAAATAGAAAAAATTCAAGAAGAAAGAGAAAAGCTAGAAGAAGAAAGGCTTAAAGAAATTGAAAGACGCGAGAGGGAATTGGAAAAAGAAAGAAAATCTTCTCGCAAGCAAAAATCTTACATTGACAAGGGTATAGACTCCATGCTAGGAACAATTACACGAAGTATAGGCAGAGAAATCGCAAGAGGTCTGCTTGGCTCAATGAAAAAAAGAAGATAATTTATTTTAAATCACAAAAAAGACTGGCGGATTCTTTTATCTACCAGTCTTTTTTGTCCCTTTCTTCTAAATTTTTTCACATATTTTTTATTTGTCATTGACCCTTAGTTCCAAGACATCTGGTCTGGCATAATGTCCTACTGCATCGTGCTCCATCTTGCAGGCTGCCACTAAAGTCATGTCAAGGTCTGCGTAAATTATTGCTTCCTTATCCCAAACAGGCTCAGTCAAATAATGTCCGTATGGGTCAATAATGCAGCTGCCACCTCTGCACACAAGGCTCGGCAAATCCTTTAGGGCTTCTATTTCATTTAAATCCCTTGGATAAGAGGAAGACCTGACAATCATGTCGGCATTGATGAAAAAGCACTTGCCCTCTATTGCTATGTGCTGAATTGTTGCCTGCCACTCTGGATTGTCATTGGTGTTAGGCGAAATATAAATTGTAATTCCCTTTTCATAGAGAGCAACACGAGCAAGGGGCATGTAACTCTCCCAGCAGATGAGGCTGCCAATAGGACCAAAGGCTGTCTCTGTAATTGGAAAATAATTTTTGTTGGCATCTCCCCAAACAAGTCGTTCACTTCCAGTTGGTTTTAATTTTCTATGTATTTTAAAAGTTCCCTTGGGTTCAAAAATAACATTGCTGTTATAAAGTGTGCCGCTAACTGGATCTCTTTCTGAAAATCCTAAACTTATGTAGGCTCCAGATTTTTTAGAGACCTCTATTAGTTCTTGAAATTCTTCATCACCTGGAACTAGGGATGCATTATAATAGCGCAACCAGTCTTTTCGTCCACCTTCACTTCTCTTCCCCATGCTAAAACCAAAATTCATGCCAATGGGATAGCCTGGAATAAAAAGTTCAGGAAAGACAATTAAGTCTGGATCTTTTTTACTTGCTTCTTCAATATATTTTAGAGCCTTCTCCAAAGATGCCTTTTTATCAAACATCACTGGCTCAGCTTGCACCAAGGCGACCCTACAAATTTTTTTAATATCTTTCATAACCCTCTCCAATTTTTAATTTACTTATAATTTTAAAGCTTTTTTTCAAATAAAATTAGATTTACACCCTCAAGTCCATTAAAAATGCAAGAGAGACAATCAATTTCATCAAAAGCTAGACTTTTGTATAAGGAGCGTGCAGGTTTATTTCTTTCATTTGTATCCATACGCAAATACTTACAACCATTTTCTCTAGCGTAGTCTTCATAAAAATCTACAAATCTCTTTCCGTAACCCCTGCCACTTTTATCAGGATCAATTACAAGAGTGTGAAGGACCATGACCTCTGAATCTTTGGCAGCAAATTTCCATTTTCCCCTTTCATAGACATCTAGCTGATCTTTATTTATCACGCCACTTCCAACAATAGATCCTTCATCTTCTATAACAAACATATCTTCTCTTTTAAGAGCTGCCTCAGCTGTTTCTCGCCTTGGATAAATTCCTCGCTCCCAGCCAGTAGTAACTTCGCCTTCTTCTTCTTTTAATAATATTTTATTGTATATGCTTTCAATTGCGTCTAGGTCCCTTGCCTCTGCTTTTCTTATTATCATATCAATATCCTAATTTAAAATTTATTTGTCACTTTATTTAATTACATTGTTTGTGTACTTAATCTTATTATATATTAAATTACAGAAAAAAAGCTCCTAAGATTTTCTAATCCTAAAAGCTTTTTGTTGTCATAATGAAAATTCTGCCCCTAAAGTATAAAAAAGGGACGATAGACCCGCCCCA
Source organism: Peptoniphilus hominis (ex Hitch et al. 2025) (assembly GCF_040096015.1). NCBI lineage: Bacteria > Bacillati > Bacillota > Tissierellia > Tissierellales > Peptoniphilaceae > Peptoniphilus > Peptoniphilus hominis (ex Hitch et al. 2025). The sequence continues at coordinate 265,285 of NZ_JBBMFO010000001.1, forward strand.
ATTTTCCTCTATAATTAATCTCTTAAATTATATTAAATTCTTTTAACATTTCTTCTATATCTGTACCTTTAATAAGTTTTGCAAGTTTAATTTTTTGTAATGGGCTAAGTGGAAGTTCCGGTTTTTTGCCATCTGATAGTGCTACCATTCCATTTAGAAGATATCTTATGTCATATCTTGAAGCATAAACTTCTGGCACAGCTTTTTCAACGCCGCAAAGCACATAAACTGCTTCCATAGCTGTTCTTCCAGAATATTCTGTTGTAAATACTGTATCTCTTCCTGGATCGTCAAGAGTTTCTGCAAATTGTCCTAAGAAGGCAAAGTTTACTCCTTCCTTTGGCACAACTAGAGGTCTATCTCCAAATTTTCTAGGCATAAATTGAGCTGTAATGTAAGGCATCATAACTGGTACAGCTGTACAAGTTTCTGCAAGTGCATCAATTTCATTTACAGGAACTCCAATATGATATAACCATTCTTTTGTAATTTCTTTTCCTGTACAATCTCTCATTTTCTTTTTGATGTAGTCGCCTTCAACATCTGTAAATAAACCATAAACCCAAACACAAATGTCGTTTTCAGGTTGTTCTGGGTATTGTCCTTGTCTATTTATTGTCCAAGACATAAGCCAGCTTGAATCTACACAAGTTACTATACCACCTGTTACAGTCTTTCCACCGTAAGGACTCCTCTTTGTAATTTTTTCAATATATTTTGGAACAGAGTCATCATGGCAAGTAACTGTACATGATTCCCAATTACTCTTTTCTACATCAGAGCAAAATACTTCAGGATTACCAAAGTCATCTGATTTTTTAGCAATGTTTTTCCACATTTCCCAGCAACCAGTTTGTTCATCTGAAAGTTCTGCTGGAGTATTGTCATCACCATAACTAGAATTTTCTGTCATAGAACCATTTGTGATGAATAATAAATCATTTTCTGTTAAGTCAATAGACTTATCATTTCCGTCTTTATCCTCAGCTATTATTTTTGTAGCAACCTTTCTGTTTTCAGAAATATCAAAATCTACATCTGTTACTTTAATATTGTATTGGAATTTACATCCATGGTTTTCAAGATACTTAACCATAGGCTTTACAATTGAATTGTATTGGTCATATCTTGTAAATTTAAGGGCAGATAAATTTGTAAGTCCGCCAACATGATGAATAAAACGGTTTAAATATAACTTCATTTCTAGTGCAGAGTGCCAATTTTCAAAGGCAAACATAGTTCTCCACAAAGTCCAGAAATCTGAATTTAAAAGACCATCTGAGAAAATATCTTCAATTGCCTTATCATCAAGATTTTCATCACTTGTCATACAAAGTTCTGCAATTTCTTTAACTTGATCTTGAGTTAAATTAAATTTGCCATCATCATATCTTTCACCTTGCTTGTGAGTAATACGACAGTTGCTGAAGTTTGGATCGTCGTAGTTAGTATAGAAATAATCGTCTAAAACACTCATTTCTGGATCTTCTAAGCTTGGGATAGAACTCCAAATATCCCATAGACATTCGAAGTGAGCCCCAGTTTCTCTACCACCACGAGCAACATATCCTCTAGTATCCATGTATTCACCGTCAAGTGAACCACCAGGAATATCTAATTGTTCTAAGAAAGTAATCTTTTTACCTTCCATGTGAGCATCTCTAATTAAAAAGCAAGCTGCAGTAAGTGCTGCAATTCCTGTTCCAACTAGATATGCAGATTTTTCTTCAATACCTTCTGGTTTTCTAGCCTTAACTAATCTTTGAAAATCTCCATTAGTTAATTTAAGTCTTTTATCATGAGTTTTAAGTTCCATAATATCCTCCTTTAATAGTTCTTTATCTTTCCTTCTGTATTCATTAAAACATTTATAAAATAAAGAATCATCTACCAAAAGAGCCTACTTGGGTAACTTTTACTCAATATCAAAATTTTGGGTGAATTTTTCTAGTTTTTCACTTCTCTTTAAAGAAAGTAAAATATTTCCATCCATTAACTCTCCAATCCTACGAGTAACAGCTTTTGGATCTGTTTTCATATCAGTGGCAACCCATTGAATAAGGGAAGAACTAAGGGCACATTGATAAAAATAAGCAATTAATTTTATATCAACTTCTTGCGCCTTAGTATCCTTGGCTACTCGAATGACATATTTTTTCATAATTTCTCCTGAAATAGAAAAAATATATTTCTCAAGATCCATTCTATATTCAGACTCATAAATGTGCTTTACAACTTTTTTATTATCTAAAATAAATTTAGCCGCTAAAATAAAACTTTCTTCCCATGATAAGGTCTCATTAAATTCTTCAATTACTCTTTCAAGTTCTTCATCAAAGATCTCCTTTACCAATTCTGTCAAATTTTCATAGTGATAGTAAAAAGTTTTTCTCTCAATATTGCATGCCTTAGCCAATTCTGTAACAGTAATATTATGTAATTTCTTTTTATTTAAAAGCTTAATAAATTCTTTTCTTATCAAATCTTTAGTATAATTTTTCGCCATATAAGACCCCTTCCTAAAATAATGTTCTTTATTATATACTTGCCCAATTTATGAAATATTAAAATTGAGAAAGAGATAAAAAAATAATATTTAATTTGATATTAAAAAAATAATTTTCAATAAAATACTAATAAAAGTCAGACTTGTTGTCTTTTACATTAAAGTATACTATAATCTCTCTCATAAACGTAGGCTTATGAGAAAGAAGAAAGAATAAACTCAAATTTTTCTTATAGGCTTTTCCACTCTTTCTTATCATTGACATTATAAGATTATATTTTTATTAGAAATTTTTTACTTAAAATATAAAAAAAGTTTATTTATCATCTAGGGGGAAAGATTTTTTGAATAGTGAAAGTAATTTGAAAGGTTTGTTTTTTGCATCCTTTGGTGCTATTAGTTGGGGCATCTCTGGTGTATGCAGTCAATATCTTTTTATGAATTATGATATTGATTCATCTTGGGTAACGGCAATTAGAATGGTCTTATCAGGAATTTTACTATTAATTTTAGGGACCTTTAAAGAAAAGGATAAGGTCTTAAAAATTTGGACTGTTCCAAAGGACCTAGCTTGCCTCTTTGCCTTTGCTATTTTAGGACTTTTATTGTGCCAGTACGCCTTTATCAGTGCCATAAAATATTCTGATTCTGCAACGGCAACAGTCTTGCAAAGTCTTAATGTTGTCATAATGATTGTATTTGTGTCCATAGTTACAAAAACTATGATGAGATTTTCTCAAATTTTAGCAGTTTTCTTGGCTGTCTTTGGAACCTACTTAATTTCCACTGGAGGAAATCCAGGAAATATGAATATTTCAAAAGCTGGACTTATTTATGGATTACTCTCAGCTGTAGGTGTTATAACCTATACACTTTTTTCCAGGCCAATCATAGCTTCTTGGGGGAATATTATCGTAACTGGTTGGGGCATGCTTCTAGGCGGCCTCCTTATATCTATCTTGACCAAGGCTTGGATCTTACCCCAGGATCTTGACTTCATAGCTTGGCTAATGATTGCCATAATAATTGTTATCGGAACAGCCCTTGGCTTTTCAGTTTTTCTTGAAGGCGTAAAACATATTGGGCCAGTTAAGGCAACCCTAATAGGTTGCTTGGAACCAGCCTCTGCTACTCTACTTGCTTCCATATTTTTGGGAATGAGATTTTCTTTAGTAGAATTAGCCGGCTTTTTCTGCATTATCTTAACAGTTTTCCTTTCAGTAAAGGACAAGCCTAGAGAAGATAAAGCCTAATCGTAAAATAAAATGGCTCAAATAATAAAATTAATTTTAAACATTATGCCTTATAAATCTAGGCATACAAAGGGCACCTACTTTTGTAAGTGCCTTTATGTTTATCCTTCTATTTTTTATAAATTGTCACTACTTTATTTAACTTACCTTCACAAACCAAAGCATTAAAACTATTAACCCTTCCCAATTATAGACTTCATTATTTCAAACATTCTTGGTGAATAAATATTTTCTTGTGCTAGGCTCTTCCAATCGAGGATATCTTCTGCATCAGTAACTCCTTCAGGAAGCATCAGGCTGCCATCCTTCAAACTAATGGAAGGCGAAAATTCTATTACATCGTCTCTGTACCTTATGGTGATCTTTCCATTTGGAGCGATGTCACTAATGTTTTGACAGACAAAAGTTGTTCCAGCACAAGCATTAAAATCTAACAATTCATTTGGCACTTCTTTTAACTTTCCATCTTGAGAAATTTCCAATTCCTCTAAAGAAACAGAGGCATTCCTGTACTTAGGAATGACAAGGTAGCATTCCTCTCCATTTAAGTATGGCATGTCGCCACCCTCGCTTTGTTTCATGGAAACAAGCATATTAGGGTCATCAAAATTTAAAAATATAGTTGTCCATGCACTTAGTTTTTCAAGAGTAGCAGATAAACTTTCTTCATCAAAGGCAGCGCCAAGGTGGATTATAAAAGCCTTGTGGTTTTTGTCCTTGGGGTCTATGCCAAGCTTTCTCGCCATTTTCAAATACTCAGCAGAAATTGGATCCCTATTAAATCTGTCTGCCTTAAGCTCTAAAGTTACTGGGCAAGGGACCATGTTTACAATTGGATACTGACTTAAGAGGAAGTGAGCTTTACCAACTTCGTCTATATAAATTTTATTTTCATTATTTTCGAAATTGTCCCACACTTCCTTGAAAATCAAACCAGTAGAGTTGTTTTGATTATAGATAAAGGTATAGTCAAGGACGTCATTGTTGTAGTTCATAGTAGTCCAATCTTGCTCTTCTCTCAAGCTATCTTCAATAATGCCCAAAATCTCATCCTTTTCCACGCCAAAATTATTCATGAGTTCATAGTCGTCAATAAATTTTCCATCAGGCAGAGAAAAGTTATAGGCAAAATAGCCTGGAGGATCATCATACAAAGTATCATAAATCTCAATCATTAGGCTCAATACATGGTCGTCTTGGTAAACTGAAAATGAAGAATATATTCCAGTTTCGTCCTCCTCCATCTTTCCCTTGCCAGACTGGTAAATTTTTCTTAAATTATCTGCAATTTCGTCAATCTCTTGGTTGGCCTTCTTTGCATCCCTAGAGTCCAAAAGTATCCTTGGCAAATGAAGACCAAATTCATCCCTCTTTGCAGATCCTTTGCTCTTTTCATCAATGAAGTCATTCCAGATTTCCCTGTCCTCTACATAGGAAGACATAGAACCAATAATTGCCCCCTTAACAGGCTTTAAATCCTCTTTACCCTTAGAAGAAGTCTTCTTGGAATCTTCACCTTCTTCATTTTTCTGATTATCATCATTAGCTTCAATTGCATTACTTGCATTTTCCCTTGGTCCCTCTGCCGAAGTGGTCTCTTTCTGACATCCAGCAAGGAGAGCAAGAGCCACTATCATAATAATAAAAATTTTAAAATTTCTTTTCATAATATCCCTCACATAAATAATAAGTATCCCTTAACTTAATTATAGTATAGCAGAAAAGTTTCTGCGTTTTATAGACCAGCGCCATGACTTTATGTAAATAAAATAGTCTAAATAATCTTAACCCTTTGGAAGTCCAATCTTAAATTCGTCGTGCAATAGCCTTGTAATCATGGCAGCTATTTCAGCTCTGGATACCTTTTGCATTGGACTAAAGTTCATATTGACATCGCCAACTACAACTCCAGACCTGTATAAAAGCAAAATTTCTTCTGCAAAGGGTGTGCTTTCCTTGACATCAGATATGTCTGTAAGAGGCACATCGGGATTTATGAAGCCCTTCTTGTAAAAGTTGTCGCAGCGACCAAGCATGCCAGCAACCTCGCACCTCTTAGCTGCCCTATTCCAGTCCTCAGCCTTTTCAAGACTAATTTTTCCAGAATCAACCTTGCCGTTAGTATAGATGCCATTTTCATAGCAGTTGCGCACATAAGGCATGTACCAAGCCTCGCCCTTTACTTGCTTGAAATCAGAACTTGCCACCATTAATTTAGAGTGGACCTTGGCAGAGATGCAAGCAAGCTCTGCCATAGTCACCTTGCCAAGGGGATCAAAGATTTCTTTAGACTTGCCCTTCATTATCTTATCGAAGTATGCTATGTAGACATACCTTAGGTACCAGGACTCAGCCTTGAGGTCCTTGAAGCCAAGATAATCAATAAGCTCCTGATCAGTTATATCGCCAAGGATAAAATCGCCTGGGTTTTCGTATGTGTCATTAAATTCTGGATATTGGACATTGCCCACAAGTTCTGTGGCAAAGACCCCTGATGACAGAATAAAAATCATCATTATCGTTGCAAAAGTCCCAGCAAGAGTTTTTCTCATAAATTTCATATTACAACCTCCTTGAAATTAATTTTTAGTCAAAATTTATTCTTGTAGAGTAATTTTATATCAAGTCGACCTTTAGCACATCACCCAAAAGGGTGATTTTTTATAAACATTTAAAAAATTTTTTGGAAATTTTTGAATATAAAAGTACCTAGTTCTTAGTTAACAAAATTAATGTAAAATTATGGGGCATTTAATTTTTAAAGCTCACCATAGGTCTATGTTTTAAGTTTCTTACACAGATTATTTAATTTCATCGAATGCTTACTAACTTTTTATTTGCTATTCATAAAACAAAAGAGTAGCATGTAAGTTAGAAGGACCTTAAATTCTTGTGCTTGATCCTAATTTAGAATGATCTAAGGAGCTATCCATGAATAAAAATAAATTTTTTCATATAAACTATTATGGGCTAATAAAAATAGGAATTTTTCTATTTTTATTCAGTCCCCTTAACTCTGCTTTGGCTATGTTTTTTCAGGGTCCTGCTTATCAGTGGCCTTTTCGAATTTTCTTTATTCTGCTTTCAATAATAGGCTTAATAGGAGGATTTCTTCTCTTTTGGTACTTGCTCTTCTCCACTTTGTTCTACTTTTTTAAAAAGGATAGAGAAAAAGCAAGATCCCACTTGGTCCACTTTTTAGCCTTGGCCTTCTTGCCCCTTATCCCAATTTTATTAAGTCTAATTTTTGAATTGAGCCAAGCTGGATTACATTCTCTCCCTAAAATAGGAGACCTTTTTTATCCAGCTGGAGGAAAAGCCTACACAGAATTTTTGCCTTTTCTTTTGGGAGAGCTTAAAAAAATCCTCAGCAACCCATCCTATATTATTCCTTACGATTAATCTTTAAGATAATAATTTAAAATAAGCAGAGAATAAAACTTGTTGTCCTCCTTTGAGTGAATATTAAGTTTAAAATATTTGCTAACATCACCTAAAAATTTGCGTAAAAATAACAGCTATAAATGTAGCTGTTATTTTAAATTAATTACCTTTTTCTAATCCAAGGTATTACTCTATTTACTTCCCTTAAGTATATTTCATATTCTTTTCCAAATTCATTTTTTAACCATTTTTCTTCTGTGTTTTTCATTAGTATTGTTAAGAAGGCCCAGAAAATAAAAGGCAGTATTAATAAAAAATAGTTTGCTGTAAGTAATAAAGAGCCTGTGAATATAAATATAAAGGCCGAATAAACAGGATTCCTTACAAAACTGTAGACCCCACTTGTTATCAATTTTTTCTCTTTAACTTTTTTATTTATTTTCTCGACTATAACTGCTTGTAGCCATAAATATATGCCGAAAAGGATTAAGAGAGTCCCCGCTATTAAAAAAAATATTTTCCCTTCTCTTAGCTCTCCTTGATATAGGTATCCTTTGAGATGAAGGCATATCCCTCCTATGGTAAGAATTAAACAAGTTATTACATATATGGGTCCAACTCCAAAAGCAGGCATTTTAAATTCTTGTGACTTCATTCTCTATCACCTGTGATAAAATAATCACAACAATCTGCTCCCTTTGCTATGGTTCCTTTTCTGTGAAGAACTCCATGTTGAAGACTAATCATCACTTCGTCAAGCTCACAAAATAGGGGCATCAGTTCAAAGACGCCAAGTTTCTTGGTGTAGGTACATATTGGACAACGAGTAATTCTATAATAGCAAGCACCATCATAGGGCTGACCTTCGAAGTCGACTTTAAAAGAAGTTGGATAGAGCTTTTCTTTTTCTGGTGTGTACCACTTGTAATACTTAATAATATTTTTCTTATTGGCTTTTTTCCCCATCTTAGTATTGAGATCAAACAAGGAAAAAAACCATTTGACAGAATAAAGAGAGCGGCGCATCATTTCCTGAATGGTCTCTGGTGGAATCTTCTTCTCGCTTGCTATGTAGGGAGCGACAAAGACAAGGGCGAAGATCTCATTGTATGCCATGGGATTATCCTTGCCAATATCATCTGCTTCTTCTATTAATTCTCGATAAGTTATTTTGCTCCTTCTAATAATTTCTGAAGCATATGCTTTATCATACTTTTCTATAAGAACCTTTTTCATTGGTCCTTTAAATAATAAGAAATAAAAACTCTTATATTTCATCTTACATACCCCATCAATTTTCAAAATTTTTTATACTAATTTTTATATAACTTTATTATTTTCTTCCAATAAGAAGAGTTGAGCCAGAAAGTCCTAGCAAGATAGCTTCTTTGTGACCCATAAAAAGACCCCTTGTTGTATCAATTAATCGCACATCTTGGTAGCCATCTTTTTTAAGCTTTTTGATAAACTCATTCATATCTCCGTATCTTGACTTATTCATCAAATCATGAATAACAAAAACTCCACCTTTTTTAAGTACACGAAATGTTTCCATTAAAAGTTTTTGTTTATTTTGCCCTGCAATATTGTGATAAACATAATTGCTTGTCACTGCATCAAAACTTTCATCTTCAAAAGGAAGATTCACTGCATTTCCTTCTTCAAATCTCACATTTTCTACTCCCTCTAATTTTGCATTGCCCTCACAGAGTTTTTTAGAAAATTCACTTTTATATGAACCACTCCATATGTCACAGCCCACCATAGTCGCCTTTGGATTTTTCTTTGCACAAGCTATGGAAAGTGCGCCGCTACCACAGCCAACGTCAAGTCCTAAGCCTTCATCAGGAATTATTACATAAGCTGCAGTCCTTTCTATAATTATTTTTGCAAGTTTTCTTTTTCCATTGTAATCAAAAGTCCTATGTAGTAATCCCATCCAGTTTGCAAAGAAAATAAGTATCAGACTTGCAAGGCCAAGGATAAGGGCACAAATAAGACGAGTTCTTCCACTAAATACAAAATCACTGACACCCAAGGCTATAAAAAGAATAAAAACCACAAGACTTGCAAATATTAAATTCCTTAACAAGCTTTCGGGAACCCAGTTTTTGTAGTCAGCTTTTACTTTTGTGTCATCAGAAAAATTTAATTGTTTCATAAAATTTTCTCCTGTAAATAATATATTTTTTAAAAATTCTCTTTTTTTCTAAAACAATAATTTTAATTCCTGTTTAAATAAGCTTATAAATTCACATTGTTATATTGTATCAATAAAGTTAAGTAGTAAATGAAATATATTAGGTTAAACCAGCCTCCGCGAATGATCATATGTAGTCCCTTTGGCAATCTCTCAGCAAGAGGAGTAAAAATTAAAAGAAATATTGGTGTAAATAAGGCTTGCCAGATTGGAAATACTATTAATCCAAATAAAATTATCAATGCTAGGGCTATGTTTGCTAAAGCCAAAATTCCAAAAACTATTTTTGCTTGAAATTTTAAAAATTTTAAAAATTCGTCAAAAGCTCCCTTGTTTTCGTGCCTTGATAAAAGACCTAGATAGGCACATTGAATGTGATAAGTGCCTCCTAGTATCATGCCAAAAATATTTATTAAAAATACAAACCAAGCGACATTTAAATACTTTTCTTGTGTTGCCAAAACAATATGATAAAATCCAATACAATATATAAAGGCACATATTGGACCTAAAAGACCACCAAGGTATAATCTTTTTATGCTGACATTTTTCATTATGCCAATAATATTATTTATAGTATCCTGTCCATCGTAATCATTAGAATCATAATATAAAATCATATCTCCTAAAAACATCAAGAATGAACCCAAGAGACCTATTAATATACTTTTGTATAAAGTCACAGTTAAACACCTTCTTTCTCTTAGATGAAATCAATTATAAGTTTGATTTACCATTAATTTTTGATAAATTATTTTGCTCTTTTCATTATTTCTATGGTGTAGTCATATTCGTATTTTCCAGCAAAAACTTTTCATAGGATGCTTAAATAAATTGAAATAAAAACTGTGATTTTCATATTTTATGCCTTGCCTTTTTTTATCTTATTTTTTTGCAATAACTACCATTTGTTTTTTTCTGTCTAAATGATATTGGCAGGAAAAACCTAATTCTCTAAGCATTTTTGTCAAGTCATTGGGTTTGTAAATTTCAAAATTTATCATCTTCAACAGTTTTTTTACATCTCTTCTTTCCTTAGAGGAGACTTCGTTGCAAATTAAAAACTGTCCCTCTTTTTTTAAGACGCGATAAATTTCTTTAAAACATTTTTCTATGTCATTCCAAAAGTAAATAGTTTCAAAAGCTGTGACAATATCTATGGATTCTTCTTCAAAAGGAAGGTTCTTTACATCTCCTACCAATATTTTACATTTTCCAGTATCTATGGCTTTTTTATTTATTTCACTTGCCATTTTTACACTTGTAATTGAGTGATCAAGCCCATAAACCTTATCAGCTTTAGTTAAAAAATATTCTATGTTCCTTCCACCGCCGCAGCCCAAATCTAGGACAGTATAATTTTTATCAATATTTAAGTAAGACCTTCCCCACCGTGCTAGCTTTTCATGGCCTTTATTCATGCTCTTTAACATAAATCTGCCGCCAAAGTTGTCTTTTGGATATATGAAATTCTCAAAAAAACTCTTAAACATTTACTCCTCCCATTGATACTAATTATCATCGGTATTATATCACCTTTCCTCTTTTTAGATTTAAAATTTTTACAAGAAAAGAATATATTTAAAAAATATAAGCTTTAAATTTCTTCCCAATTTAGTTTGCAAAAAAATAAAGGCTTCTAAGATTTTTTTTTAATCCCAAAAGCCATTAGCCTTTATTATGTTTATTTGACGTCAATGCAATAGGCTCTAAATTAATAGACTGCTCACTAAGTATGTAAAAACTAATTCTGTTTGCCTGTTCCTTGCTTTCATTGGAATAAGGAGATGCATCCTTAAAAATAACAGATAAACAAAATTAGGAGTTGTTATTTAATTATGAACATGCAAAACCCAACTACAACAAGTATGATTCCAATCATAAACTCTACTAAACCAACCTTTTTAGCATAGGTTTCTGATTTTCTTCCAGATTTATAATCCGATTCAAAGCCATTAATCAAATTATATTTTTCTTTAAAATAAATAAAATAACCAAATGTAGTAAAAGCGACTCCCACTACTAAAAGTATTATCATTAGTAAAATCATTAAACACCTCTATTAAAATTTCGTATGCAAACAAATATTTTTATAATTTCTCAAAGAGCAAATTGTAGTTTACTAACTTTTTGAATTCCCTTTTTTTTCTCCACATATTTAAAATTTCGATTAAATCTAAAAAATCTATACCAAGTACCAATATTTGACTAATTCCAATCTTTATAATCTTTGCTTTGAGAAAGTTCTATTTCTAAATATTTTATTTTTGTATTCTCTTTTATTTCATTAAAGTAAATACGTACGTAGAAAAGTGATGTATCTTTGCCCCAATATTTCTCTGAAATTATATCCATATTTGTTTTGTTAATTATTGGTTTTAATTTTTCAATAATCTCATTTCTAATTTCATTAGTTAGTTTCTCTTCTGAGTTGATTTCTATAAAAAGACTTGGTCTAGAAAAATACATATCTATCTCAGAAACATTATAGTTCTCCAATACTTCTTGTCTAAATTCATCTAATTGATGAAATTTTACACGCTTTGGACTTGTAACAGAAAAGTAATCAAATGCAAAATACATGGCAATTATTGAAATAATCGTTATTATTAATTTTATTGCTTTTTTCATTTTATCATAAGACCTCACATTCTTATTTCTACTGCTAAGTTAATTAAAAGTTATTCTCAATCTAACTCCAAATTTTTGCAATCAATAGAACCATACGATGTGCAAGTTAAAGTCCACTATCTATTGAAATTCGTCATACTTTAAGCGACTTTAAATATTCTTTTTCTTTCGGTGTAATGCGCCTACTTTCACGCGCCTTCTGTATTGTCTTATTGTGAGTCCATGGATCTAGGCGCTGATCTTCAATGTATTTTATGGTCGCATCCCACTCTTTTGCCAAAGCAGTTGCAAAAAACCAGGCAATCATCATTTGAACATAATAGTCTTCACTAATAACAGAAAGAGGTATCTCCAAATACTCAGGCTTAAAATCATCATCAAGGAAGTGAGACATCAGCATCTCAATTCCAAAACGGCAAGTATAGGTCTTTTCCGATAGAGACCATTCTTTAATTTTTTCCAAAAGTGCTTCTTTATTCTTCTTGAAAATCTTAGGAGAGATAATATCGCAAACAGCCCAATTATCTACATAAGGCAGAAAATCATCAACTGCCACAAGGCAGGCATCATAGTCTTTAATTTCAGAGATGATGAGTCCGTGAAGCATATTTTCGTCATAGTATTTATGCGGTAAATCCTTAAGAAATTTAGATGTTTCTGGCTCCTCAGCAACTTTTTTAGCAAGCTTTCTGAGTTCAGGAACTCTTACTCCTATAAAAAGGTCTCTCGGTATATTTGGTGTCAATTTCGCCTGAAAATCAGCGTATGAAATATCCTGCAATGCCAATAATTCTTCTTTGATATTCACTTCTTTCACTCTCCATAAAATTCTAATTTGACGCTATACCAACAATATTTATCATAAATACTACAGTCTCTGCCCCAGCTTTCACCAGGCAATGTTTCCTATCCACTGGCATTTCTTTGGAAAAGGCTGACATGAATCCTTGCTTTTAGCATCAACTAGTAGATTTCATAACTCCTATATTCTCTTTAGTTTATTTAAAAGTTTCGCTATTTTAAATCTGTAAGCGAAGCTTATTCCCCTACTATTTTATTTCCCATACCATTGTCACTGTATCTGCTAAGTCTATGTCATCTGGTTCTATATCAATGTCATAGGATGATTCCAAGGCATATGATTTTTTCAATTCAAACTTATCAACTGGAGATGTTCTTATATCTATTTCTCCCCAAGAATAATCTATGGATTGCACTTCTCCCAAGCTAACTCCTGTACATCTTCACTTTCCTTGATAGCCCAATCAAAAATATCTGTGGTTTTTTCAACAATTGTCTCCTTCATGAGCTCTTTATGGATCTAAACTGTAAGCTTAGGATTTCCAAAAGTGAAGATTTAATATTCTATTTTTAATTGTTTTAAACAGCTTTTCTTAGAATTATATTGGTCTATAATTGGTACAGCTATTTTTTGATCGGCTCCTCTTTCTAAATGAATAGGACTTGTTTGGAAGAAAAGTTTTTTTGACTTATTATTCGTTGCATTAAAAGTGGTGTCAATATAATAAGTCTCATCACCTATGATTACATAGTTCCAACGATGTTTCATGACATTACTACTAATGCACCCTACCTTTAAGCCTACTGCTTCTCCTAAGATCTGAAAAAGTTGAGAAAAAGCAACGCAGGTTCCCTTGTGACTTATAGCAGCAGCAAGAGCAGACCTGGATCTGTGCTCTTTATCATAGCTAATATTCTCGGTAATGAAGGTGTTAAGAAATTCAGCCTTTTCTAAATCTGTTAATCCATCATCTAGCTTCCCCTTTATCTTTTCTTCAAGCTCCATTAAATCTTTAAAATCTTCTTTTTCTGCAAAAAACTGGACCAATAAGTCACATTCATAATAGTCGCCTTCATATCTTATATCCTCAACACGAACAACTAAAAGATTATTTAAGGTTGAACTGCCTGGGATTAAAAACTCTTTATCTATTCCATGCCTTCCCTTAGTTTGTTCTAAAAAATTTTTTAATTCTTCATTAATTTTTATAGTTATGGGCTTATAAGCTTCCTTATCTTTAGCTTCATAGAAAACTTTTTTGACAACCGACCCAAGTTCTTCTTTACTTGTTAAAATCTTACATTTTACCATTGTATTTTCCCTTTTTCTATACTAGTCTTCTTAGCTGGTATAAGATATAAGCTTCTTTTAGAATCTTTAAATGTAGGTATTTCTTACACCATTCCAAAATACTTAAACGCATCTTCTATTGCTTTTTTCTTAAATTCTATTTCTCCTCATTTATCGTCACCTATTTAAAAATCTAAGTAGTCCCCTGGATTTAGTTTAGACAAGATGGCTATAGCCTCGGCCGTCGAATCTTGCCAATCGAATCACCCTGGCGGGCGCTTCTCTTGGAGATTCTTGGCATGAGACCTACCTCTATCGCTACTTCGATTCTCTGTGCGAATCTCGTACCAATAGGGTTAGGGCTTCAACGTAACTTGAGTGGTCAGTATGGATAAATTTAATGATTTTTCAAAAGCTTGGTATATGGGAATAGATGAAGGTGATAAGCTCGATAAATTTGGGTGGCTGAATATCATTATTTCATCAAATTACTACTGATTCTATCAAATGTTTCCTCTCTTAATTTCCAAATGCCTGAATATGGCTGCTCAACATAACTATTGTTTTTGTCTTTATATAAATACGTAATACTTGAACTTCCTTCTTCATTTTTATGATGAAATTTAACGATAATATAATCATTAATATTTGTGGGTTGATCGTTAACACTTTCCTTACCAGTATCATTGGTGTTTTCATCAATATCTTCAATTATGGCATATATTTCATCTTTATTCTCAATTTTTAAACTATCTTCTGAAGTGTTTTTCATAATTTCAATTTCTTTTACTTCTTCGGCTTTTGGTAGATTTATTTTTTTATTACTACCACATGCAGTTAATGACAAAATAGTTATTAAAACTAATGCTGTTCCAATATATTTTTTCATAGTTATCATCTCCCCTTTCGATTGATTATCATGCTCCCTCATACACTTTATTAATCTGTGTAATCGTGCTGAAACCTTTAAAATCAAATTTTCTAAAATATACTCCTTGATTTGTGCATATGTAGCTTTACTTTCGATACCTATCGAGCCAAGATCATCCACCTCAATTTCAACATTTAGATTTTTATCACATAAGGTTTGGACAAAAGTGTAATCGCCTCAGCCGTCGAACCTTGCCAATCTAATCACCCTGGCGGGCGCTTCTCTTGGAGATTCTTGGCATGATCAAGTCCTTAGTTTTTTGTAAGAAGGGCAATCGCCTCGCCATGCTACGAGGCATGGACGAAGCGATCAAGCCCACCAACACCTGCTCCTACCGTCGTATCTTTATGCACAAAACCTATTGATTTTATAAGGTCTATCATATTTTTCTGTTTCAATCATAGTTTTTTTGATTCGGCTATTTTACATGATATTTATGGTGTAGCTGCAAAGAAGTATTTAAAAATTGTGTCCATATACTTGACTATGTTGCACCTTTCTTTCTAATTTTGAGCAAAGAAAAAATAGTAAACCGATTTGATTTTCTGTTCTTATGGTATCTCTTATCAAATTATTAAATTGTTTATGCAACTCTAAATTTATCTTCCTAAAAATCCAACAAACAAAGCTTGAATTGTAGCTATAATTGGTACAAGAAAAAATGGAACTAATAAAAAATGTTCTCGAATTGCCAAATGTTTCATCCAATTATTAAACTCATAATCTTTGTGTCCCTCTGTTCCTGGAATAACTATCTTTTCTTTATATTTTCCTTGAAATAAGAGACAATCCAATAACAAAAAAATCTCCTATATTTAATATACTCCACTGAATATATCCCATCCAAAATATATTCCAAAAGCCAACGATTCCTGAATGTAAAATGCTTATTGTTGAATAAATAAAACAAACTCCCACAATAATGATAGTAAGTGTCATGTTTATCTTTTTCTCTTGCTTTGTCATTTGTTTCGGAGCTATTTTTTGGATAGCCTTTGGATAAGAATCCAAAAAGAATCTTGGATTAATAAGTACCAAAGAAGCCACTGCACCGTTAAAAATAGCTGCTATAGCAATTCCGACAAGAATTGCCTGTATTAAATCCATAAAATCATCTCCCTGTTGCTTTTAAATTCATATTACTTTGTAAATAATAATTTAATATTACTTTTTATATGCTCTCATCACACCAATCGGTGCAAGACCTCCATATACCAATTTCATTTCAACTACTGAAAATCCATATTCTTTAATAAAATCTTCAAATTCCTTTTTATCCCATTCTTGATACATCTTAAATCCTATAATAGACATCAACCTTTTTATCATTTTTCTTTGCTTTCCCTCTTTCCATAGAAAAGTGGGGGCGAACAAAGTTCCATTCGGTTTTAACACCCTATATATTTCTTTCATTGCCTCATCCGGTTTAGGCATAATATGAAGTGCATTAGCAATTAACACACAATCAAATTTTTCATGCGAATAGGATAATGCTGTTGCATCGGCTGTTTCAAATGTAAGATTTTCGTATTCCCCACGCTTTTTAGCCTCTAAAATCATTTGTTCGGAGAAGTCTGTACCGATCCAACTTTTCGTATGCTTTGAAAGACTAAACGACAATTGTCCTGATCCACAAGCGAGTTCAAGCACCTCCATGTCTTTATTCAAATGAGGACGAATGTATTCGCATACTTTATCATATACTCCTTTGTCTTTTTTCATGAAAGGAGCATATAGCTTAGCAAATTTATCCCAAAATTTTTTATTGCTTTTATCAATCATTTCAACGCTCCTTTAAATATAAAAAGGATCCTATCAATCTTTATATTGAGCCTATTTTCTAATTCATACCTCGTAAGAGAGGAATAATAGCTGTTCCTATACCAAGTAGGAATGTCATAAATGCAGAAAGTCATATGCTGTCATTCTTTTCTATTAAATCATTTTGAAGTGTCTCAAAGCATCCATGATGGCTTCTTCTTTTTCAGGTGTACACTGTGGAATAATTTGTTTCTCCTTTTTAGACTTGTTGTAATGTTCTCGTAATTC